>JBFLYE010000063.1 GCA_040756715.1 bacterium | reverse complement strand
TATTACAAAGTCCTCCATCTTCTTATGGTCTTTTTTCGCTGGGTTTTCCTCAATCCCTGAGCTTACATCAACCGCATAGGGTGAAACAATTTCTATTGCCTCTCTGATATTTTCTGGGTTAAGCCCACCCGATAAAATAACCCTTCCCTTTTTTGCTAATTGCTTTCCAATTTCCCAATGGGGCTTTTCTTTTTTATCAATAAGCCAGGTTATCCCTCTGTATTTCTCTATCTTTTCTATATCTTTATCGCCCTCTATCCTAAATGCCTTAATAACCCTGGGAAATTCAAGGCAATAGGAAAATGGCTCATCTCCATGTAATTGGACAATATCTATTCCGCAATATGCCACAATCTTTTTTATCTCTTGGATGTCAGTATCAACAAAGACGCCAACCGTTGTGGTAAATGGAGAAATTTCTTTTATTATTTCTTTTGCCCTTTCTGGCTCTATAAACCTTGGAGAGCCTTTATAAAATATAAAACCTAAGGCATCTACGCCAAGTTTTATCGCAAGCTCTACATCCCCTTTCTCTCTTAACCCACATATTTTAATCTTTGGCATAGCAAAATAAAAACTTAAACTAAAAAACTTAATCTTCAACCTAGGGCTTTGGCCATTAAGCCAATTTATTTAGCCCCTTTTTTAAGGCTCCTGCCTTTAAATTTATACTTTTCCTTACGATTAATTCATCAGAGGGGTTGAATGTCCAAATTACCACCCAATTCTTCTTTCTCTTTTAAGATATGCTTTTCTTTCTGTTTAACTAAAGATGCTTGCATAGATTATAAATTATAGATAGAAACTTGACAACAAACTTTTGCAAGAAAATTTTTCAAGAAATTTTTTATTGTTATAAAAAAGGTAATGGACAAAAATATTTCTTTTAAGGTATACTTTGTAATTATGAATAAAACCTACGATAAAAAAGGATTTTTAGAGGCTATTTTAGGGAAAATAGGGATAAAAGGGGAAAGGGCAACTGTTTTGGATATTGAAGCCATAAGGAATGAGCTCATTGATTCCCTTGTCTATAACAGCCTCTTTAATGAAGACACCTCAATAAAAAGTGCATCTCGGTGGCTTATCAGGGAGATAGGTTATAACCTTGGAATAATCCCATCATCCATATATCCATTCTATGCTGAAAAGGGTGAAGGGAAATTTCCAAACATTACTGTTCCTGCAATTAATATCAGGGGCCTTACCTATGATACAGCAAGGGCTGTATTCTCTGCTTCTAAAATTGCTAATTCCTTTCTCTTTATCTTTGAGATTGCAAGGAGTGAGATGGAATATACCGAGCAGTCAGGCGATGAATATGCTACATCAATTATAGGGGCAGGGATAAAGGAGGGTATATCTTTTCCCGTATTTATTCAGGGAGACCACTTCCAGATAAGAAGGAAAATTCCACAGGATATAGAGAATGTAAAGGCTTTAATAAAGGATGTAATCGAGGCTGGATTTTACAATATAGACCTTGATACATCTGTTCTGGTTGACCTTTCCCAGCCAAATGTTTATGAGCAGCAAAGGAATAATTTTACATCTGCCGCAGAGCTTACAGAATATATAAGAAAGATTGAGCCAAAAGGGATAAATGTCTCTTTGGGTGGAGAAATA
This sequence comes from bacterium, assembly GCA_040756715.1. NCBI lineage: Bacteria > bacterium. The sequence continues at coordinate 3,774 of JBFLYE010000063.1, read as the reverse complement.
GGTGAAATAGGGGGGAAAAATTCAAACGAAGAGGAGCTAAGGGAATATATGAGGGGCTATCTTGAAGAAATTAAAAAGCGTGGGATAAATATCGGCATTTCAAAAATGGCGGTTCAAACAGGCACGGTTCATGGAGGAATTCCCCTTCCCTCTGGCGGCGTAGCTGATGTAAAGCTTGATTTTAATACATTAGATGTCCTCTCAAGGGTTTCAAAGGAATATAAGCTGGCTGGCACTGTCCAGCATGGTGCATCAACCCTTCCTCTTGAGCTCTTCAATAAATTTCCAGAAACAGATGTATGTGAGGTTCACCTTGCCACAGAATTTCAGAATATGGTCTATAACCTTATCCCAGATGACTTTAGGGAAAAAATTTATAGCTACCTAAAGGAAGCCTGCAAGAAAGAGATGAAGGAGGAAGAGACAGAAACCCAATTTCTCTACAAAACAAGGAAAAAGGGCTTTGGCCCATTTAAAAAGGAATTCTTTGAGCTAGATGAGGAGATAAAGAAAAATATAAGGGAAAAATTAAGCGAGAAATTTTTAGAAATCTTTAAGCTGCTTAAGGTAGATAATACAGACAAACTTACCTCTCTTTTCAAACCCCTCTATTATCCAAAACCCTTTCCAGAAATACTTAAACAATGGGAAGAATTGTTACCTCATTAAGGATTACTAATGCAGTAAATCCAGAAAAATCTCTCCAGTGCGATGCTCTGGTAGATACAGGTGCAGCTTATATGATTCTTCCAAGTGTATGGAAAGAAAGGCTAGGAGAATTATAGTTAATTCCATAACGCTTTACAAAATGTATGTGTTTAGATAATCTTAAGGAAAACTTTATAAAATTATGAATTTTGAATGTTGAATTTTGAATTAAAAGGGAAAAAATTTTATAAAACTTAAACCTTCAATTCAAAATTCAAAATTTAGAATTCAAAATTTCTTAAAAGGTGGATGAATTTTTAACAGATAAACACAACCCTATCTATTTTTGCACTAAGTAATGGAAGATACTATAAATTTAATTGAAGAGGTAGAATTAGAAACAGCTACTCAAGCTACAATTAAGGGTAAAATTTATGGCCCTGTAGAGATTCAAATAGAGGGATTTCGGAAGATTTACAGCGAGGTTGTTTTTGTGGATATGGAACCAGAAGATGGCTTTTATGAGCCTTTAATAGGCTATATAGTCCTTGAGCAGTCTCAAGCTGCTGTTGATATGCTAGGAGATCGCCTTCTCCATATAAAGAGAATGGACTTGAAATTTGGATTTTAGATTCCTCATTGCCTTAAGAAATATCTTTGGAAAAAAAGGGGAAAGAATCTTTTTTATTATTAGCCTTATTTCCATTTTCTTAATCGCCCTTGGTGTTTCCTCTTTAATTGTTGTCTTGGGCGTAATGAATGGGTTTGAAAGAGAGCTTAAAAAAAGGATTGTGGGAACATCCCCCCATATTAGAATAACCCATATTGAGAACTACATTGAGAATTACGAGGAAATCTTGCAAAGAATAGAGGATCTTAAGATTACAAGCATCTTTCCCTATATTGAACAAAAGGCAATATTTAAGGGAAAAACAGCATCGGGCGGGATTGTTTTAGGTCTGGATAAACCAGAGGGAATAGAGATAAGTGGAGAGAATTTAAAAGATGAAAATTCTATTCTTCTTGGAAATGAGCTTGCCTTTAATATCCAAGCTAATATTGGCGACTCTGTTTCTTTAATTACAGCAAAGGACCTGGCAATGCCAAAGGCTTTTGATTTTAGGGTTTGTGGAATCTTTACCTCGGGAATGTATGATGTAGATAGCTCTATTTCCTATATAACCCTATTCTCGGCAAAGAGAATCTTTGGAATTGAGGGTGTCTCTGGGATAGGGATAAAATTATCGGATGTCTCAAAAGCAGAGGAGGTAAAGGAGAGGCTGTGTAGAATGCTACCAAAGGAGCTTTTAATAAGGACATACAATGAGCTTAATAAAAGCCTCTTTGATGCAATAAGGCTTGAGAAAAAGGTAATGGCAATTATCCTCTTAATTATCCTTTTGGTTTCTTTATTTTCCCTCTTTTCTTTATTAACCATAACCATTATAAGGAAAAAGAGGGAAATTGGGATATTGAGGCTACTTGGAGCAGGAAAAGCCTCAATTGCCTTGATCTTCCTTATTGAGGGAGGAATAATTGGTTTTTTGGGAACAACCATGGGAACCTCTTTTGGGCTTTTAATTGGAAAGTTTATCCCCTTTCTTATTAAGCTTCCAGGGGATGTCTATTATATCTCCTCCCTTCCCTTTGCCATTTCTACACATTCTATTCTCTGGATTTCTTTTTCTTCCTTTATTCTTTCTATTATTTTTTCTGTGTATCCAGCCCTCTTTGCCTCAAAAATTTCCCTTTCTGATGCATTAAGGGAGGAATAAGGATTATATAGTTAATTCCATAACGCTTTATAAAATTTTGAATTTTGAATGTTGAATTTTGAATTAAAAGGGGAAAAATTTTATAAAACTTAACCTTCAATCCAAAATTCAAAATTTAGAATTCAAAATTTCTTAAATAAACATAAACCCTATCTATTTTTGCACTAAGTGAGGGAAGATCCTTTCATAAAGGTATTTTTTCTTACCTTTCTTAAAATATAGCCCTTGGGTCAAAGGCATCCCTTAAGCCATCAGATAAAAGGTTAAATGACAGGACAGAAACAAAGATAAGAAAGCCCGGTGATAATATCCAAAAGCAGGAGGATAAAACAGAATAATCCATTGCCCGAGAGAGCATATTTCCCCAAGAGGGCCAGGGCTCATTTATTCCAAGCCCGATCATAGATAGGGCAGATTCTGAAAGGATATATGATGGAATAGAGAGTCCTGCAGCGACAATGACATATGAAAGGGTATTTGGAAGGATGTGGGAGAGAATTATCCTTAAAGATGATGCACCCAATGCCTTTTCTGCCAGGATAAACTCCTTTTCCCTTATTGACAAAACCATCCCCCTTATTATCCTTGCAATCCCTCCCCATTCAATGAAGCTTAAGATTACAACAATCATAATATAAACCTGGTAGGAGGGAAGGTCTAAAGGGAATATTGCCCTTAAGCTAAGCAACAAATAAAAGGCGGGAAAGCTCATAATAAGTTCAACAGTTCTCATAATTGCTGTATCTATCCATCCTCCAAAATAGCCTGATATGCCTCCCATAAGAAGGCCTAATGAGAAGGAAATAAGGACGCCAATTATGCCAATAGATAATGAGATTCTTGCACCATATATAAGCCTTGATAATATATCCCTTCCATTCCAATCAGAGCCTAAAAGATAAAGCATTGCAGGTTCTTCTACCCCAAATAGCCTTCCTTTAAAGAATAGCTTTAGAAAATAGGGCTTTGTTTTGTCGGGAAGCCATACCCTCTTGTAATTCTTCCAAGTCATTTTATATTCATAGACAAAGGGAAATGTTATTTTTCCATCTTTAATAAAATAAATTTTAACAGGTGGATGGTATGCTTTATCCCTTTTTTCATAGTCATAATGATAGCAAGCAAAGAAATCGGCGAATATGGCAAGGATGTAGAGAAAGCCAAGGATTCCTAAAGAAATCATTGCCAATCTATGTCTTATAAGCCTCTTTAGGGAAAGAAGAAACATATAGTATCTTCCATCACTTAGTGCAAAAATAGATAGTGTGTGTTTATCTGTTTAAAAATTCATCCACCTTTTAAGAAATTTTGAATTCTAAATTTTGAATTTTGAATTGAAGGTTAAGTTTTA
>JBFLYE010000062.1:642-2202 GCA_040756715.1 bacterium | reverse complement strand
TATTGCTCTTGCCCATCTTTTGTTTTCCGATAATATCATTCTATCTCTTCATTTGGTTGGCAGGCTGGTCGGTAGCGGTATTTCGTTGGTGCTACCTTTTCTTCCCAAGTCCAACCCGTTGCCTGCATGGGCAAGCTGGAATAACTACCACCAGTGGTTCTAACCACAACCAAGTTTTTTACCTCTTTTAACTTGCATAGCAATATAGGCAATTATGCTTACAAATTTATTGTAAAACAAACTTAATTTTCGCTTCACAATTAAGAACTTTAGCTATTTTAAGTATCATTTTTACAGGAGGTAGATATTTTCCCCTTTCTATTCTATTCAAATAAGACCTTGTTATACCTATTCTTTTAGCCAATATGGCTTGAGTTCTTATTCCTCTTTCTATTCTGGCATTATAAATCTCATTTCCTATTTCTTCTGCCAAAACGATTTCTTTTACTGTCATTTTTTCACCTCTTATATTTCTATAATTTCGCAAATATCCTTTATGTGTTTAATAGTCCCTCCTTGGACACTCAAAGCCTTTTTCCTATCTTGATGGTAATCAATACAATGTTGAGGTTCTTGATAATAGCCATTTTGCATATTATTCCAATCAAAGTAGCCTAATAGTATTTTGGGATATTCGTTTAAAGGCATTTTTAAAAAAAAGCAATAAAGCTTTTCAAATTCTTTTTGTAAAAAAGAGGTAGGGGTTTTTATCTCACAAAACCTGAACCAGCTTCCTGCCATATTTTCAATAACTTTGTGAATAATTGGGTCATCAAATATTACCGATTGCCATCCTCCTGTATTGCCCATCATTTCATAAACTTTTGTCCAAGCTTGTAAGCTTTTTTCTTCTTCTTTTCCTTTTACAGCTTGTCTTATTTCGGCGACTTTTGGAAAGGTTGCGGTTGTTCGGGTATTAACTAATCGCCACACTGCCTGTTCTATGTCATCAATAGACAAGTCTTGCAAAGCAACAAAGTAAATCTGGATTTTTTCTTTGCTTACTTCTTGAGAAAAGGCTTCTGCCAAAATCCCCATCAGTTCAATAAATCTTTTTAAGTCTTTTTTAGTCATTTTTCACCTCCTTTTTTCTAATTTTTTGCTTTTAAAAAAATTTAATTTTGTTAGCTATCATCTACAATTTCAACTTTTGCGGTCTCTCCCTCTATAATTTTTTCTTTCTTTTTCAGTTCTTCCAAAAGACTATCTACTTCTGCGGTATATTTGCTTTTGTTTCTCATCGGCTTTTCTATTTCAAGCCATAGCCTATCAAACTGCTTTCTTACCGCTTTCATAGAAAGAATATTTTTGTGCCAAAAAGTATCTTTTTGAGACCATTCTATAACTTGTCTTATTTCATTTTCGCTTCTTTTATCCATTTTTATCATTAAATCAACTTCTTTTGACCATTCCTGTAATTGACTTAAGGTTATTTTGGCTTTAGGATTATTTTCTAACATCCTTTTTTGCAATAAAATTGCTAAAAAGTGAACCCTTTTTTTCTCTTTTTCCTTTTCTCCCTTCTTTTCCCCCTTATAATCTCCCTTATTATCCCTCTTA
>JBFLYE010000062.1:0-632 GCA_040756715.1 bacterium | reverse complement strand
TCTTTATCTTTTTCTTTATCTTTTTCTTTATCTTTTTCTTTATCTTTTTCTTTATCTTTTTCTTTATCTTTTTCTTTTTCTTTATCTTTAACCCTTAATAAAGGGTTATTTAACTCTTTCATAATCCTTTGGTAAGGGTTATCTAACTCTTCTTTAAAAGTAGAGAAAGTTTTTTCTAATACTTTTATAACTCCTTGATGTGGTAAGCTTTTTTCATTTAATTCTCCATATTGAAATTTTATAAAATCAACTAACATCCATTTATTACTATCTATTACCTTAATTCTTTCTTTTCCTGTATTGAAAATTTCCAAAACCTCATTCTCTTTTAATTCTTCCCCAACACAAAAACTTGCTATTTCCAAATCAACTTGCCAGAATCCTGCAATATCACACTTATCCCAGAGATATTGCCAAAAGGCTTTATATTTAGGCAATAATTTTCTATACCAGAGGTCATCCCATTTGCAAGTTTCAGTAAATCTTTTAGCCATTGTTTATTATTTATACCAAATTACTACTTTCTTCTTCCCAAATGCCCTAGCTTTATTTTTATTCCAACAAAATACATCTATCCGATAGTCTTGCCATTTAGGACTCATTCTATCATTGACCTCATAGAGTTTATCCTC
>JBFLYE010000061.1 GCA_040756715.1 bacterium | reverse complement strand
TTAAACCTTTTTCAATTCAAAATTCAAAATTTAGAATTCAAAATTTCTTAAAAGGTGGATGAATTTTTAAACAGATAAACACAACCCTATCTATTTTTGCACTAAGTAATGGAAGATACTATAATTAAAGAGGGGTTAGGGTTAAAGAATAAAATTATCGGCGTAGGGGTTGATCGGATTGATTATACCAAAGGTCTCATTGAAAAGGTACTTGCAATTGATAGATTTTTTGAAAAATATCCGAATTATAAGAAGAAAATGGTATTTATCCAGCTTGCTGCACCCAGCCGTGTTCATATAAAACGTATGTGTTTAGCTAGGTGAGAATAAAATGGGAAATAGGCACAAAGGCACAGAGGCAGAGAGGCACAAAGACGAGAGAGTTTATTTATTACTTGCTTTCTTTGTGCCTTTGCCCCTTTGTGCCTAGGTATATAAGACAGCTAAACAACGGCTATGGTAATTTGGTTAAGAGAGAAGCTACACACGTACGCAAAAAAAGATTTATCAGGTGCGCTTATTTTAAGTCAATTTACCGGTGCAGCAAGGGAATTGACCGATGCGGTTTTGATAAATCCTTATGCCATTGAAGAATTTGCCGAGGCAATAAAGCTTACTTTGGAAATGCCAATAGATGAAAAGAAAAGGCGTATGGAGAATATGAGAAAGGTTATTTCTGAAAATAATGTCTACCGCTGGGCCGGTAATATCATTACCGAGCTGGCCACCTTGAAAAAGGCTTTATAAGGAGGGAGATGTAGATGGAGAAAATTTTAAGCTGGTTGGTTCAAAGGTCTGTGGAAATAGTAATTCCGGCAAGTATATTTCTGGTTATTTTGATTACAGGATACCTCTTGAGAAAATTTCTCTTTAACCGTGTTTCTCATTGGGCAAAGAAAACATCTACAAATATAGATGATATTATCATCCAGGCAACCAAAGGCCCATTTATTATTTGGTGTTTGATGTTGGGTATCTATTTTAGCCTAGAATATTCCAAACTTCCTGATGATATAGTTCATATTGCTGGAAAGATTTTACTGACCTTAGGTATTGCTTCTATAACCTTGGTCTTGGCAAATATATCTACAAAATTAATAAAAATATACTCTCCTAAAATAGAGGCAGCTTTACCTGTCACGAGCCTTACCCAGAATATCACGCGTATCGTTATTTTTGGTATAGGGATTTTAATTATTCTTAATAGCTTAGGCATTTCAATAACGCCGATATTAGCTACCTTAGGAGTAGGTGGTCTTGCCGTTGCCTTGGCTTTACAGGATACCCTTTCCAATCTTTTTTCCGGATTTCATATTATTGTATCTAAACAAGTTAGGGTTGGTGATTATGTAAAATTAGATTCCGGGGAAGAGGGTTATGTTACCGATATTACCTGGCGCACAACCAAGATAAAGATGCTCCCCAATAATGTTGTCTTGGTTCCTAATGAGAAACTAACCAAAGTTATTGTAACTAACTATTATTTGCCGGATAAGGAAATGGCAGTTTTGGTGAATTTAGGCGTCCATTATAATAGCAACCTAAAGGAGGTTGAAAAAATAACCTGCGAAGTCGCAAAAGAGGTAATGGAAAAAGTGCAAGGAGGCGTGCCAGAGTTTGAACCATTTATCCGGTATAACGCATTTGGCGATTTTAGCATCAATTTTACAGTCATTTTAAGAGCAAAAGAATTTGTGGATCAATATTTGATTAAACACGAATTTATCAAAAGACTACATGAGCGTTATAATAAAGAGGGCATAATTATTCCCTATCCTATCCGAGCAATAAATTACAAACAGGAGAAAGGGAATGAGGCGAATTAAATATTTTGGGATTATAATCAACAAAAAATTGACCTGGTTGGAATAAAATATCTTCAAGAAATAATATTTGGAGGTGAGGGAAAAATGGCATCAATTTGTGTAGAGATACCTGAGGAGATCTCTGTGGGTATAAGGATACCTAAGGAAGAACTTCCTTCACAGATAAAGAAGATAGTAGCATTAGAGCTATATAGAAGAAAGGCTATTTCTTTAGGAAAGGCATGTCAGTTAGCAGAAATCTCAAAATGGGAGTTCTTTGAGTTAAATGAAAAAATGCAAATACCCCTTTACTACGACCAGGAAGACTGGGAAAGGGACAAAAAGATAGCAGAAAAAGAGGGGAAGAAATGATTGTAGTAGCAAATGCCACTTGCTTAATTGCCCTATGCAGGATTGAACGATTGGATATTTTAAGCAGACTCTTTGGGAAGGTGAACATTTGTGAGACAGTATATGATGAAGTAGTGATTGCTGGTAAAGATAGACCGGGAACAAAAGAAGTAAGGGAAGCAAAATGGATTGAAAGAAAATGGGTAAAGGATAAGATAGCGGTAAGATTACTTGAGAAAGATTTAGATAAAGGGGAGGCAGAGACTATTATAGTTAATTCCATAACGCTTTACAAAATGTATGTGTTTAGATAATCTTAAGGAAAACTTTATAAAATTATGAATTTTGAATGTTGAATTTTGAATTAAAAGGGAAAAAATTTTATAAAAC
>JBFLYE010000060.1 GCA_040756715.1 bacterium | reverse complement strand
ATCTTGATTTCTTCATCCAAAACAAGGTTTAATCCAGGAATACTTAAATCTCTCCACCCATATTAGATGAATTAGAAAGATCCCTTGTATGGGATAAAAATGGATACCATGTACAGAGACGCAGTCACTCTTTTTAGAAAGAGAGCGGGAGTTCTTAAGAACATTTTTGATCTTGTCTTTTTTAAAATTGGAAAGAAGAAAGTCTATTGCTTCTCTATCTCCATACTCAAGTAGCCTATTAATAACAAAAACCGGATATTCTTTTATATTTTTGATTTTAACATCCCAGAAATATCTTTTAAGCTCAAAATTCATATTATCGCCACAGCCCTGCACCAACCAGCACTTGCCTTTTCTACCTTTACCGGAAAACAGGCGATCTTAAAACCAAAGGGCTTTGGAATCTTATCTAAATTTGCCATCTTCTCGATGTGGCAGTATTCTTTTTCCCTTCCGGCAAAGTGTGCAGGCCAAAGAAGATTCTTATCCCTCTTTTCTATATATTCAGAGAACATTACACCCCATCCCCTGTCAAATCCAACCGCATCTGTCCCAATAATTTTTACCCCTTTTTCTACCAACCATAATGTTGCCTCCCTGCTCATCCCTGGATAATCTTTAAGGTATCTTTTATCGGGATGGAGCTTATCAGCGCCGGTCATAATAAGGACAATGTCATAGGCCTTGATTTCATAGTTTATTTTTTTTAGGCTATCTTCAATGTCTTTGGGCATAATGAGAGAGCCCTCTTCTTTGTGCCTTAAATCTAAGACAACACCATCAGAGAAGCACCATTCCAAAGGAATCTCATCGATTGTCTTTGCCTTCTTTCCTTCACATAATGGACCAAAGTGCCAGGGTGCATCAAGATGGGTTCCTGCGTGGGTGTCCATTTTTACCTCCTCAAAGGCTAAACCTATTCCCTCAGGCCATTCATTTACTTTTATTCTATATTTTCCAATAAGCCAAAGAAAAAGCCTTTTTAAGACACCCTCTTTTTTATAAAGCAATCCAGCCAGACCAAGAAAGAATGCACCCTTTTTGTGGTCTGTATAACCTATCTTTGGCTGATCATGCTCAGGGCCAATGGGAGAAAGTGGCAAGCTTAAGTCAATAATCATCGTTTATTTAATTCCAATTTACATTATATTTTACCTTAATCCCTCAAATTTGCAACAAAATTCTTGATTTCTAAAGCTCTTCTAAAAGCGGCATATCGGGGGATGCGGGATTGGGAATAACTTTACCTGTTTTGCAGTCTACCAAAAGGTCGGTATCCTCAAGGACAATCTGACCAAGCAAGGGTTTTACACCCTCCTTTTCGATGACAACCATGGATTCAGTATCTCGTCCAAGGATTTCAATTCTTAAACCAAAGGCCACATCTTTCTCCTCTATCCTTCCATCGGCATATCGGACCTTTGTTCTTCCTGAGAACTTAAGACCCAGACGCTTAACCAAATCAATAGGTAGTAACACCCGAGTAGCACCGGTGTCAATGATAGCCTCTACCTCAAGGGGCAAAGACCTGCCCTCTTTTATTTGCTCTTCTTCCCACACATTCCACATTTTGACCCTCTCAATCACCTTACCCATAATTACTTACCTCGTTTTAAAATTTTTATGGCAAGCTCAAGGTTTTCTTTCATAGATTATTCTTCCCCTTTTTATTACCATCTCTCTAAAAGCATCTGCCCCAGAATTCAAGTCATTTAAAATTTATAGCTACCCAACACCCCTTCAAAGCCACATCTATCTCCCTCCATTTTGGATGAGAAGCCCAAACAAAAGGCATTTCTTCATCTTCTCACCCTATTTTTATTTTACCACTAATCCTTTAAATTTGCAAGTAATTCTTTGCAAGGAGCCCCTTCTTCCCTTTTTTCTACAATCTCAATATACCCGGGGTATTTCTCACAAATTCCATAAATGCCAAGCCTCATTGTCTCAAGGATTGATAATGCCTCTTTTGGAGGAGGAGAGCAGAGTTTTACCTCAAGAAATCCATCTTTTTTCTTTACATCAAGCTTTAAATTAAGGTATTCTGAAAGCCCAAGAAGGGCGGTTTGTAAAATAGCAGAGACACCCGCACATATTATATCCTCTCCCCTTTTCTTATAAAATGAATGACCAGAACAAGAGAAGGAAATTATTTTTTTGTCCTTATTCCTTAAGAGCTTTATCCTAATCATAGCAAAATTATACAAAAATCCTAGACTTTTTCATACTTAATAGTTTAAGCTTTTAGCTTAAATGGTATTCTTTCATTTTTTTGCCCTTTTAGTAATCATCATATTTGCTTCGGCAATTCTTAGCTATGGCTCTGAAAGCCTTGCAAAGAGATATGGTGTTAATCTGGTTGGTTCAATCTTCCTTGCTTTAATTGGAACCCTTCCCGAGTATATGTTTGTTATCTGGGCATCAATCAAGGGAAACTATGATGTTGCTATTGGGTCAACCATTGGTGCTTGCTCTTTGCTAATAACATTGGGTTATGGCTCGGTTATCTTGGTTTCTACCACAATAAGCAGAAAGCCGGTAAAAACAATCTCCCTTTCACACAATACACATATAGATACGATTTACTTAGGGGCTACAGCCATTATTGCTCTATTCCTTATTTGGCATGGAAAGGGGCTAGACCTTAAGGATAGCATCATATTGATTTGCCTTTTCTTTGCTTATGTCATCCAAGTGGCACATCATTCCACAAAACACAAAGAGGAGGAGAGAGGAAAGAAAGAAAGTATAAAGAGGGGTTTTTTGTTTTTGATAATTGGCGGAATAATCGTATTCTTTGCCTCCCATCCATTTGTTGATGTGATGATTAAAATGTCTCATAAACTTGGGATAAGCCCGATAACTGTTGCCATCATCATTGGACCAATTGCCTCAGAAATCCCTGAAAAGCTTACCGCATATATAACGGTGATGAGAAATGGTTCTTTGGCTGAGATATCTATTTGCAATTTTATTGGAACAAAGGTAAATCACAATAGCCTCATGATTGGAACATTAGGCATTATTGGGTTTTTAAAGGGTAATTCGGAAATTACAGGAATCCTTAATCTCCAATTTCTAATGATGAGTGGTTTAACCCTATTTGCCACAGCCAATCTTTTATTAAGAAGGCTTACAAGGCTACACGGTATTATCTTTACCCTGCTTTATTTCTTGGTTGTTTTTCTAGCCTTTAAGGGAAGATAAATGGTATGGTGTTTAAGCTAATCTTTATAAAATTATGAATTTTGAATGTTGAATTTTGAATTATGATTTTCAGTAAAATTCAAAATTTCTTAAAAAGAGAATGAATTTTAACCACCTAAACATATATACAAATTCCTACAGCCTCTTTCTTGCCATATCAAGGTATTCTTTAAAGACCTCATTATTTGGCTCTTTTTCTAATGCTTTTTCTAAAACAGAAACCGCATCCTTAAATCTTCCCGCTAGACCATAGGTTGCACCTAGAACACCCATATAGCTTGCATTATTTGGGTCAAACTTAAGAGCCATCTCAAGCTCTTTTATTGCCTCATCTGTCTTTCCAGAATTGAGGTAGTACTGACCAAGGTCAGCATGGTAATATGAATAGCGATAAATTATCTCCCTTGCCCAAACCTCTTTGTTTGTTTTATCAAATACACCGCGGTAAGAAAATCTATAAGCATTCTTGGGAAGAATTGACGAAGAGATTCCAATCTTTAGCCTGTAAATAAGCCCATCCTTCTCTATTCGGTCAATATATGGCGTATCTATCCTCTCATCCTTTCTAAAGAATGTGTAATAAATGGGAAATTTGTCTTGATTGCTTTGAATAATTGCCTCCATTGTCTTCTCATACATTCCCATTATCTCCCGGCTTTCAGCCCATATCTTATCCATTGTTTTGAAAATTTCTTCTATCCTAGGGGAGGAAATCCAGGGGTGTTCTTTAATTATCTTTTCCATAAACCAGGGTCTTTGTAAAAAATGTATGGGGATTATGGCAACATCCCTTCTTGTCTCCTCGACGCATTGAAAATACCATAGAGGAAATACCTCAAGGTCAATTCTATCAAAGAGAATAGCTTTATTCTTAAGGGGTTTTAAAAGATTCCTTCCAAAATCATAGGCAAAATAATACCTTGAAAAATCGCAAGAATGGTAATTAAATAACAATGGAACAATAAACAATGGAATAAGAACAAAGGATGGCACTTTTTTAAAATGCTCAATTATATATTTCATTCCAAAGCCTATTAAAATTGAAAGAGAGAGAAATGTGGGAAGGTTATATGATTCCATATCAACCAACTCTGAAATCTTTGCATAGACAGAAAGCCCGAAATAAGAATTGACAATAATGGTAAGAAAAATAAAGAAAAAAAGCCTCCTTTCCTTAAAAAGCCTTATCGCCCCAGGGATTGCAAGGATAAGCAAAAATGAAAATTGCCTTATCACCACACCTATATGCTCACCCAGATTCTTAAAGAAGAATTGCTCAAACATTTTCTCCCTTGCCATTGCTATGGTTATATAATCAACAAATGCCTTCATTGTAATAGGAAATCCCCAATCAATCTCTGGTCTTGCTATTACTCTTATGAGAAGATAGAGATAAATTGAAAATCCAAGGAGGAATAAGAGAAAAAGGTTGAAGAGAATTTTTGGCTTAAAAATTTTTTTGTCGGTTGTAAAGACAAGGTAGAATAACGAGGGAAAGATGGTAGCAGAGAGGTTATGGTTTGAAACAGCCAATCCATAAATAAAGGCAAGGAGATAAAGATATTTCTTCTTTTTCTGTCTATGCCAGATAAGGCAAATGTAAAAGCATAGGGAGACAAAGAGGACAAATAAAGAATAAATTTTTATATAGCCTGAGATTTTCCAGAATGTGCTTGAAAATGCAAAGATAAGGGAGGAGGAAAAAGCAATATATTGGTCTTCCCCTCTTTTAGAGGGGTGTCCCGAAGGGACGGGGTGTTTTAGAATATGTTCTAAAAGGAGAAATGAGATAAAAATTGCACAGCTTGAAATTGTAATGGTAATAAAGCCCATCCTCATTGCAATGTTTGAGATTGGGATATAGGCTGCAAGCTTTGTAATGATTGTATAGAGGCAATAGCCAGAGGGATGGGCAAGACCAAAGATGTATCCACAGGTTACATGGTCTCCCGAATCACCAAATGTAAGGGTGGGAGATAGGGTTTTTAGATAGACAATAAAGGGGATAAAGAAGGCAAAGAGCGATAAAATTCTTTTCATAGCTTACAAGCCATTACAATGGCATCCTCCCTATCTTCATAATAACCCTTTCTTACCCCTCTCTCCTTAAAATTGTGCTTATGATAGAATGAGATTGCAGAAATGTTTGACCTTCTTACCTCAAGGAACATCATTTCTCCTTTTTTTACCTTTGCCATTTCTATAAGATGTAATAAAAGAAAAGAGCCAATACCCCTTCTTCTGAACAATGGATGAATGGCAAGATTAACCAGGGATACTTCATCTTCTATCATCCTAAATCCACCATATCCGATAATTTTTTCTCCCTCTTTTGCCACATAAAAATTCCCATTTTTCATTTCCTCCTCAAACATCCCTTTTGTCCAGGGGTCTTTGAATGACAAATTTTCTATCTCTAGCACCTCTTTTAGGTCATTATGGGTAAGCTTATGGATAGATACACCCGTCATTTATCTTTCCCTTTTTAAAGTATTCAACCCCAAGAAATGCAATGTTTATTGAAAGGGGTATATTTTTGAAAGAAAGGGCAAAATGGGCAAGGTTTCCAAGGCCTTCTCTTATTAGGTCTTTATAAAGCAAGGCACCATCACCTAGAAAAATGGTTTCTTCCCTGATTAAGGGGAATAGGTCATCTATTGTGCAGGTTATATAATCAGAAATCTTTCTCTTTTTCTTATATAAGGCTGTATAAATCCTTTTTCTCTTTGCATCTATGATTGGACAGACCTGCCTTTCATCCTCAATAAAATGAAAGGATAGGCCATCAAGGGTAGCAACAGAGACAACAGGAATATTAAGACCCTTTGATATACCATATCCAAATGCCATGCCTGTCCTTAAGCCGCTAAATGAGCCTGGTCCAGATGAGACAGCAATAAGCCCTATATCAGAAATGGATGTATTTGAAATGGAAAGGAGGTGCTTGATTTCTAAACCAAGCCATTCTCCATAATTTAGAACATTTGAGGAAAATATAGAGGATGCAATGATATTTTTTTCGTTCACAATGGCAATACTTCCAATTGGGGTTGATGTCTCTATTCCTAATGCCTTCATTAAAATATTTTACCTTACTTGCCTAATCAAAAGCAATAATGATATAATTTTAAAAGGCGCCTGTAGCTCAAATGGAAGAGCATCTGCCTTCTAAGCAGATGGTTGGCCGTTCAAGTCGGCCCAGGCGTGGTTTCAAATGATTAAAAAATATAAGGATTTTCTCAGAGCAAGGCTTGATTTATATAAAGAGATGTATGAAAGGGGGTTTCAAAAAGAGAGGGTTTTCAAAATGCTTAAAGATTTTGAAGCCTCTCTTAAAAAGCATAATCTTTTGGCAAGCAAAGTTTTTTATCCATATGGTTATATCCCTTTTTGTCATTTGAAGAGGCCCAAAAAGACCTTGAGGAGAAGACGAGATTAAAGAACTTACCCCAAAAATTGAAAAGATTGAGGATATAGAAATTCCCTTTGCTGGGCTTTCTACAATGATTGAACTTAAAAAGGGCTTAAGGGAGATTCACCTAAAAGATAGGCTTTTCCTTGAGGGAAAAAGAAGGTTTTTAGAAAAAGGCTCTTGCTAGAAATGAAAAGGGCTCTTCAAAGAATAATCCTATTTGGATTGATAATCTATAGCACTTTTGCAACTACCTCTACATCCTTGCAAGTAGGAAGTATATGCCTTGGAATCCTTGGTTTAATCCCCTTGTTTTTTCTTGATTACAAAAGGCTTAAGGGGATTCCATTTAATCTCCCCATTCTATGCTTTATTATAGCCCTTATTCTCTCGAGTCTATTTTCCCAATCCCCTATGGCTTCCCTTCTTAAAACAGAGTCAATTGCAAGAAAGATTTTGGTCTATTATCTTGTAACTATTGGGGTCTCTGAGAGCAAATGGGCAAAGAGGCTTATCTATCTGACCCTAATTGGAGCAGGAATAGGTGCAATATATACATTTGCAATAGAAGCATTTCACTTAAGTGAAAAGAGATTATCTTTTAATCGCAGCTTGGGGGGAGCCTGTGGAATGCTTGTTCCTCTTGGGATTTGTATGTGTTTTATCGCCTCCTTAAAGGTTCAGAGGATTGGTTTTTCTGTCATCTCCTTTTTTCTTCTTATCCTCCTCCTCCTTACCTCTACAAGGGGGGCATATTTTGGCGTGATTATAGCTATTATATTTATGTCTCTGTGGGAAAAAAGGGTATTACTCTTTCTTTTGATTTTTTTGCTATTTAGCTTTATCCTTCCTATTAACCAGAGGTTAATCCAAACATCCAATCCCAACTACTTTCCAAACTTAGAAAGGATATATATCTGGAAAGAGGGATTAGAGATAATTAAAGATAATCCTTTATTTGGTATAGGACCAGCAGGCATTGAGACAATCTACAAGGGTAATCGCCAGATCCGTCACTATCATAACAATTTCTTGGAGATAGGTGTAAAGGGAGGGTTATTAAGTTTATCTGCGTTTATCTGGCTATTGGTTGCAATTATAAGGTTTTGTTTCAAAGCCCTTAAGAATGAAGAGCATTTTGTCTTAAAATTTGGTCTTTGTGCCTCCCTCATCGACTGGCTTGTCCATAGCTTGGTTGATACGACATATGTGGGAAATTTGGGTTATCTTTTCTGGTTTCTTCTGGGGCTTTTTGTGGTAATCAATAGAGAAAATGGAGCCTAAAAGAATCCTCCTTATCCAATTAAGAAAGATTGGCGATTGTTTATTGACTACACCTGCGGTTAGGGCAATTAAAAATAGGTTCAAAAATGCAAGGGTTGTATTTCTCACTGAGGCTCCCGCAAATGAAATATTTGAAGAAAACCCATATGTAGATGAGGTATTGGTTTATAACCGAAGATGGAATTTGCTTGAATATATAAGCTTTATTTTAAGGCTTCGCAGGATGAAATTTGACCTAGTGATTGATTTTTTTTCAAATCCCAGGAGCGCTTTAATAACTCTCTTAACCGGAGCAAAGACAAAGGTTGGTTGGAATTTTCGAGTAAGGTCTTTTGTCTATAATGTAAAGGTTTCCTTAAGTGGTGACAAAAATCGCTATTCTTGCCTTGATAAATTGGATTTATTGAAACCCCTTGGAATATATGAAGAAGATTGTAGGCTTGAATTTTTTTGCAAAGATGAAGAGCCAAAGAGAGCAAATGGCTTTATTATTGGTCTTTGCGCGGTTGCCTCTATGGAATACAATCGCTGGCCAGCGGAGAGATTTGGATTTATTGCCGATTCCTTAATTGAAAAATACAGGGCAAAAATAGTTTTGCTATATGGCCCGGGTGAGGAATCTTATGCACTTGAAGTAAAAGAAAAAATGAGGTTTAAAGAAAGTGTTTTTGATTGCCAGGTTTTCTCCCTAAAAAAGGCAAGGGCGGTAATTAAAGGGTTTAATCTTTATATTGGATGCGATAATGGATTAAAACATATTGCTACATCATGTGATATCCCAACCGTCATTGTCTTTGGAAAGACAAACCCCTATAACTGGACACCACCAAATAATCGGCTGCACCGATTTATTGAGTATGACCCTGGTTGTAAAGAAAAGTGTAATGTGAAAAAATGCAAGGATTATCTTTGTATAAAGGGTGTAGATAAGACAAGATACCTTGAAATAATTGAAAAAACAATCAATGAACTCAATCTCTTGCATCGTAATCACCTATAACGAAGAAAAAAATATAAGGGATTGCTTGGAATCTGTTAAATGGGCAGATGAGATTGTAATCGTTGATTCTGGCTCAAATGACAAAACCCTAGAGATTGCCAAAGAATATACCGACAAGATATTTCAAAAAAAGTGGCAAGGGTATGGGCCTCAGAAGGAATATGCCAGGCAATTGGCAAGCCTTAATTGGGTATTAAGCATTGATGCGGATGAGAGGGTAAGCCCTGAATTAAGGGAGGAGATAATATTATTAAAGTCAGAAGTCAGGAAGGAGGAGGCTTATTATATTCCCAGAAGGCTATTTTTTCTGGGGAAATTCTTAAGATTTGGGGGATGTTCTGATAAGCAGATAAGGTTATTTAGAAAGGAAAAAGCTAAGTTTTCTGATGATATAATCCATGAAAAGGTAATTGTGGATGGAAAGATAGGGAAACTTAAAAACCCAATTTTGCATTATAGCTATAAAGATATTAGCGATTATTTTGAAAGGTTTAATCAATATTCAACATTGGAGGCAGAAAAAAAAGTCAAAAGTCAAAAGTCAAAAGTCAAAAGTAAAGGATTGGTATTGGTTTTTCAGGTAATTCTTTGTGTTTTTGATTTTATAAAGAGGTATATCTTTAAATTAGGCTTCTTGGATGGAATCCCAGGCCTTCTCTGGGCATTGTTTTCATCCTTTCATCGGCTTATAAAGTATGCAAAAATATGGGAAAAAGACAAGATGACATTACAAAAATGATTTAAGGTTTTAGATTTTAGTCTGAAGATTTATGCAAGATACTGCTATTACGGTTAATGTTAGCTAACGATATGTTGTATGATAATATTTTTTTTATCTTTTAGGTATTGAGCAGGGGTTTTATCTCCCAAACTCCTAAGCCTTTTATTTTGATTATAGTCATCAACAAACTCTAATAGCTTACTATTTATTATACTCTTATATTTTGTCAAGGAGGTTATTTTTTATATTCTTAATGGCTAAAGTTGTACGAGCATTCTTATGAATTTTAATCTGCATACGCTACATATTTTATCAAATAATGTAGCGTTAGGCAACAAATTAGCTATGACATTTATATCGTAAACCCTGATGGGACAAATCTACAAAGGCTTACCGATACCCCATATATAATCAAAGACCCAAGTTTAATCATCCAACTTTTGGGAATTCGTCCTTTAACCAAAACATCCTTTGGAAACCTAAGTGGAAAGATAAGCTCAGGAACAACTGGGATTAGTGGAGTAAGGGTTAAGCTATTAAAGGATGGGATACCCATAAGAACTGATATGTCAGGTAATGATGGTTCATTTATGATGGAAAATATCCCCATTGGAATGTATATGGAACTAAGCTAATATTTGTAAAGGGATAATTATATTTATACCATAAACCTTGATGGAACAGATGAAACAATGGTAGGAGAGGGGGAATATCCTGCATTTTCTCCCCGTGGTCAAGAGATTGCCTTTGCCAAACAGGGTTCTGACTATGAGATATTCCTAATGAACAAAGATGGAACAAACATTAGGCAACTAACCAGCAATGAAGTAGATGATGTTGAGCCTCTCTTCTCACCCAGTGGAGAAAGAATTGCCTATTCCTCAGGAAACATTATCTATTTAATGCGAAGGGATGGAAGCAAACAAACAAAGGTAGTGGAGGGAACAAGGCTGGTATTCTCTCCCGATGGAAATTCCCTTGCCTTTCTTTACTTTATAGTATCTTCCATTACTTAGTGCAAAAATAGATAGGGTTGTGTTTATCTGTTAAAAATTCATCCACCTTTTAAGAAATTTTGAATTCTAAATTTTGAATTTTGAATTGAAGGTTTAAGTTTTATAAAATTTTTTCCCTTTTAATTCAAAATTCAACATTCAAAATTCATAATTTTATAAAGTTTTCCTTAAGATTATCTAAACACATACATTTTGTAAAGCGTTATGGAATTAACTATAATACTGCCTATACCCTAGACCTAGAAACCTTAGAGCTTGAGCAGATAAAGGGAATAGATATGAGGGAAATAAAGAAAGAAGAAATAAAAGGCTTAAGGCAAATAGAAGAAAAGGTAAAGGGAATATTCTGGTCTTGTGGAAGTGTAGAGAATAAGCTACCGGTTCCAATTATAACTGGAAGATATACTGGCTATGAAGGAATGCCAATAAGCTTAGATGGCTCAAGCTCTTATGACCTAGATGGGACAATTACAACCTATATCTGGGAGATAGATGGAATATCCTACGATGGCTCAATGACAACCATTGTAATCGATGATGACTACATTGGCTCTTTAACCTTAAGGGTAATTGATAATGATCAGGGAGAGGCAGAAACACAAACAACCATAACTATACTAAACTTAAATCCCCAAATAACCCTATCCTCTCCAAGCCAGGGAAAGGTAAACTACCCAATCCAATTTATCGCAGAGGTATTTGATACAGACCCTATAACCTTTCTCTGGGACTTTGGTGATTTAGGAACATCAAGTGAACAAAACCCAACCCATACCTATACAAATGTAGGAATTTATCCAATCCCTCTAATCGCAACTGATGATGATGGAGGAAGCACAAGTGCAACTGCAATAATTACCATAAGTGAAGTAAAGCCAGAGATTGAAATAGCCCCCAAATCAGGCTATATAGGAGAAATAATAACCATTACCGGATTAGGGTTTGGAGGTTCGGGATTGGTAAGCATTGACTTTGGCACCCATCTTACAATCACAACCACAATAAGCAATGCCAATGGCACCTTCTCCACAACCTTTATGGTCAACACCCAACCCCCTTGCACAAAGATAATTACTGCAAGGGATGCTTACGGAAACTATGCTACCACAATCTTTAATCTTCTTCCCCAAAACCTTCCCGACCTTATCGTAGAAAAGATAAAGGTCTCTCCATCCCATATTATAAAGCAATACCAAAGGGTAAGAATAACTGCATTTATTAAAAACATTGGAAAAGCTGAGGCTAATCTTATCAAAGTAATCTTCCTGGATGAAAATAACCAGATTAAGGGAACAAAGACAATTGGTCATTTATTCCCTGGACAAACTCAAGCAAGATTTGTAATCACAAGACCAAAAACCATTGGAA
>JBFLYE010000059.1:9113-9793 GCA_040756715.1 bacterium | reverse complement strand
CCTCAAAAAGGCAGAAAAAGAAAATTCCTCTCCCCTTGCCCTATCTGCCATAAATGAAGCAGAGCTAGCATTAAAGGAGACAAAAGAGAAAATCTCCCATTACAGCTCAAGCTATGTAATGGGAATATTCAAAAATATTGGAAAATAAAAAAGCTGTTATTCTTACCTCAGGTGGTCTTGATTCTTCAACAATTCTTTATCTTGCAAAAAGCAAGGGCTATATTTGTTTTCCCTTGTCTTTTGATTATGGACAGAGGCATAAAAAAGAGCTTATTTGTGCAAGAAAAATAGCAGAATCTTTAGGGTTAAGCCTTGTGGTTATAAAA
Organism: bacterium; assembly: GCA_040756715.1. NCBI lineage: Bacteria > bacterium. The sequence goes on along the minus strand of JBFLYE010000059.1, from coordinate 9,467 downwards.
ATAAGGCTTCCCTGGCTTTCCTCTTCTTTAACCGACAAAAAAAAGCCAATTCCAAGCCCAGAAATAGAGAAAATAGGAGAAAAGATTCCCTCAACCTATGTTAGTGCAAGAAACCTCATATTTTTAAGCATAGCAATATCATATGCCGAGGAAATTAAAGGAGATTCTATCTTTATTGGTGCGAATGCAAGGGATTTTTCTGGGTATCCCGATTGCAGGGATGATTTTTTAGAAAGCTTCTTTAAAACAGCATCATTAGGAACAAAGGCTGGTGTCTCTAAAAAACCCATTTCTATTGAAAGACCATTGATAAACAAGACAAAAGAAGAAATTGATGTGCTTGCAAAAAAGCAT
>JBFLYE010000059.1:0-9103 GCA_040756715.1 bacterium | reverse complement strand
GACCAGGGGGGAAAAAACCTTGTGGAATATGCGAAAGCTGCCTTCTTCGTAAATATGGTTTTCTTAAAGCAAAAATTGTTGATCCTTTAATGAAGAATGGTAGAAAAAATTGATAAACCCACAAGCCTTTTATTCCCATTTTAGAAATAAAAAGGATTCATTTCTCCTTGAGAGTATGAATGGACCTTTTAAGGTTGCAAGGTATTCATTTATCGGATTTGACCCCTTTATTACAATAAAAGCAAAGGGAGATAAGGTATTTGTAAATGAAAAGGTTTATAAAGGAAATCCGTTTTTTATCTTAAGGGATGTATTAAAAAGGGCAAAAAAACATAAAGAATTTAAGGGAGGTTTTGGGTATTTTAGTTATTCCCTTGCCTGGTTTATTGAGGATTTGCCAAAGAAAAATGTAGACGATATTGGAATGCCAGACCTATACCTTATCTTTCCAAAGAGCCTTATTGTTTTTGACCATAAGCTAAAAACAATGGAAATTCTTTCTTTAAATGAAAATGAAATAAAAAAGGAAATTATAAAAAAAGAGCTACCATTTTCAAAGGAGATAAAAAGGGGAAGGCTTATATCAAATTTTACAAAAAAGAAATACATTGAGATGGTAAAAAAAGCAAAGGAATATATAAAGGCTGGTGATATATATCAGGCTAATCTATCGCAGAGGTTTTGTTGTAAGCTTGATATGGATCCTTGGTTTGTCTATAAAAGGCTTTCTTCTATTAATCCATCGCCATTCTCTGCATTCTTAAACCTTGGGGATAGCTATATTGTAAGCTCATCACCCGAGAGGCTTATCAGGGTATCTGATGGGATTATTGAAACAAGACCCATTGCGGGAACAAGGCCCCGTGGAAAAGGGAAGATAGATAAAGAGCTTGAAAGAGAGCTTATCTTGAGCGAAAAAGAGAGGGCTGAGCATATTATGCTCCTTGACCTTGAAAGGAATGATATTGGAAAGGTTTGTAAATATGGAACAGTAATACCGGATGAGCTTATGACAATTGAAAGGTATTCCCATGTTATGCATATTGTATCAAATATTAAGGGAGTTTTAAGGGAGGATAAGGATTTCATTGATTGCATCATCGCAGGATTTCCTGGGGGAACAATTACAGGCGTTCCAAAGAAGAGGTGTATGGAGATAATTGAGGAGCTTGAAAATACAGCAAGAGGGATTTATACAGGCTCAATTGGCTACATTGATTTTGCTGGCAAAATGGACTTAAATATTATTATAAGAACAATCATTATTAAAGATGGCAAGGCATATATCCAGGCAGGTGGAGGCATAGTTTCAGATTCAGATCCCGAGCTTGAGTATTACGAAACCTTACATAAGGCAGGGGCTTTAATATTAAGTATCAAATAATAAACAGTTTAGGCAATCCCTTTTTTGTTATAATCAAAAAAGCTTATTTTGTTTTTTCTTTTGTAAAGGTGTGAAGGCAAAAATTTTCTTCCAATCTCTCTTTCTCTTGTATTATAATATTTTTTAATGTTAAAGAAGCTTATTTTTTTCTTTTTCCTCTTAGGAGGCACATCCTTCGGCCAATATAGCCTAAACTGGGATGTGTTTATCATAATAGAGGGCGATTTAGCAAACAATATATATAACCTTTCTGGGATAAGCTTTCCTATTGAAGGAAGGTCCTCTAATAGCACATATACCGCAATGGCTGGTGTTTCCCCAGCCCTTTCTTCAATTCAACAAGCAACCTTAACCTTACAAGCACAAGCCATATCCCCTGTTTGTCTAAGGCTTACCTGGGATGATATTGCCACAGAGACATCCTATACCCTTTATAGAAATGGTTTTTTCTTAGTAAATCTTTCTGCGAACACTATCTTCTATGAAGATACAGATAATCTTAAAGCAAATACTGAGTATACATATCTCCTTGAGGCTTATGCAGGAACCAGCATTATCGCATCAGGAACCACAACCATCAAAACACCCCCATCAAAACATAAGTTCATCCCCTATCATAACCTATTCTATCCAAACAAAGGGGAAAGGGTCTCTATCTACTATGAGATTTTTTCATCTTGTGAGGTTAGCATAAAGCTCTATGATTTAAAGGGAAGGCTAATAAAGAACCTTGTATCAGAAAACAAATCAAGCGGCAAATACTGGACAGAATGGGATGGAAAGGATGATGATGGAGAGCTTGCAGATTCTGGGGTCTATATCATCCAGATTAAGGCAGGAAGCCTTATGGAGGCAAAGAAGATAATCTTGGTAAGATGATGAACAAAAGATGGAGGTCGTATTTACAGAGCATGCAAAATATAGAATGGCAACCAGAGGTATTACTAGAACAATGGTTATAAGTGCATTAAGATTTCCCGATAGAATAGGAAAGGGGTATAATAATAAAACATTGGCATATAAAACTTTTAGCAATGGGACAATCAAGGTTGTTTATTTCCGATGCTACCTATGTAGTTATTTCAGTAATGTGGGAGGAAAATTATGCAAATTACTTATGATACAAGGGCTGATGCGATATATATCAAATTTCAAAAGGGTAAATTTATGGCAAATAAAGAGATAGATGGGGGCATCATATTAGATATTGGAGAAAATAATGCCCTTTTAGGGATTGAGATACTTGAAGCAAGTAGTCGTTTTTCTCTCAAAGATATAGCTAGGGTAGATGTTCAAATGCCTTTAGATATGAGGGTTGGGACGGAAAGATGAAGGTTGAAACCTGCCACTTTGGTGAGTTGGTGCTCTACTGCCTTGTGCTCTGGTGCTCTACTGCCTCCTGCTCTGGTATTGGCTTAGAATTCCCACCCACTGCAAGGTCAAGTGCCTTAGGAGAAGCATTGGTTGCCAATCCAAAGTCTCCAGCTGAGGCTTTATACTTTAATCCAGCAGCATTAGCTAATATTGAGGGAAAATCCCTCTCTGCCTTTTATGAGGATGGTCTATTGGATACATATTACAGCAATATAAGCTATGGCCAAAGAATAAAGGATAAAGGGTTAGGTGCAAGCCTTGGGATATTAAATGGTGGCAAGGCTATAATCTATGAGTTTGAGGGAACGGAAAAATCTATTAACTCCCAAAACGATACATACTTAAGCCTTGGCTTGGGAAAAATGATCTACCACAATCTTAATATAGGAGCAAGCTTTAAAATTATTAAATCCACCCTGGCTGAAAAGCATAAAGCCTCTACCTATGCCTTTGACATCGGCATCCTCTATCAAAATCTATCAGAAAAATGCTCACTAGGAGCAAGTATCAGAAATATAGGAGAATGGCTAGAATATGAAAAGGATAAAAACAGCCTTCCCTTTACTGTTCAAATAGGTGGAGGTTTAGACTTAATGTTAGTATTCAACCTTCCGTTAGAGCTGATGTATTCAGTTAGTAAGACCCGAAAAAACAACATGAGCCTTTCACTAGGTGCTGAATACTACCCATTTTCATCCCTTGCTTTAAGATTGGGTTATAAGAATAATTATGAAAACCAGGGCTTAAGCCTTGGCTTTGGAATAATTTATAACAAAATAAACCTTGACTATGCCTATGTGCCTATAAAAGACCTTGATTCTTCCCATAGGTTGTCAATGGGGATAAGGTTTTAGAATGGAAAAGATTAAAGAATTAAAAGGGTATTTTAAAGAAAGGAATGATATAGTTTTTGCCTTTTTATTCGGTTCTCGGGCAAAAGGAAGGCCTTCTAATATCTCTGATTGGGATGTGGCTGTTTACTTTAAGCCCTTTGAGTATATGGAGATAGAAACCCAAGAAAATTATCCCGATGAAAAAAGCACCTGGGGTGAACTGGTTGATATTTTAAAGACAGATGAGGTTGACCTTTTGGTTTTAAATAGAGCTCGTCCATCTTTGGTATTCTCTGTTTTAAGTTCAGGGCTTCCTTTGAAGATTAGCAACAGAAAACTTTACTGGAGGCTTTTGTGCAAAACAAGCTATGAGGCGATTGATTACTGGAATTTTGTCTTTGATTTCTTTAAGATAAGGGAGGCATCTACCTCTCTAACCTCAGAAAATAAGGCAATCCTTATTGAAACATTGGTTTTTTTGGAGAATGAATTTGGGGATATTGAGAAATTTAAGGGATTAACCTGGGAAGAATATAGCAACGATCGTTCAAAAAGGAGGGATGTAGAACGCTGGGTAGAAAATATAGTGATGGGCTCTTTGGATATTGCAAAGATTATATTGGCTTCAGAAAAAAAAGATCTTCCTCATACATATAGAGAGGTATTGGAACAATTTGGACTTTTTTATTTTGGAGAGGAATTTGCCAAGAGGTTTTCTCATTTTGCCGGATTAAGAAATATCGTGGTTCATCAATATTTAGACATTAAGTGGATGCAAATTAAGGATTTTATTAAAGAGGCAGAGGAATTGTATCCTTTGTTTATTAAAAAGGTAAAGTCCGTGTCAATCAGTGGCTGAATAGTTACAAATTTAAAATGTTGCAAAAGCAACAGGGAGGAACAAAAGATGAAGAACAGAAAAATGTTCATAATGGCATTAGCCATTTTGGGTCTTTTCCTATCAGGAAAAGAGGGGAAAGGAGAAATCAGGGTTCCTGGGTATATCAGCTACCAGGGCCTTCTTCAGGAAAATGGTCTATTGGTAGAGGGGACAAAGAGCATTACCTTTAAGCTCTATCCCCAGGAGACTGGGGGTAGTGTCCTTTGGACTGGGGATAGAGATGTTTTCTGCACCCAAGGTATATTCTCTACCCGTCTGGGGCCACTTCCCATTACAAGCTTGATTAACCAAGACCTCTGGCTTGAAATAGTAATCAAAGGTAGTGCACTTAGCCCAAGGCAAAGGGTAAATTCTGTTGTCTTTGGCTTTGCTTCCTTGTATGCACAGACAGCAACCTATGCCAGCACAGCCACCTATGCCCTTAACCCAGGACCAATCGGGCCACAGGGTCCACAGGGAACTTATAGTATCTTCCATTACTTAGTGCAAAAATAGATAGGGTTGTGTTTATCTGTTTAAAAATTCATCCACCTTTTAAGAAATTTTGAATTCTAAATTTTGAATTTTGAATTGAAGGTTTAAGTTTTATAAAATTTTTTCCCTTTTAATTCAAAATTCAACATTCAAAATTCATAATTTTATAAAGTTTTCCTTAAGATTATCTAAACACATACATTTTGTAAAGCGTTATGGAATTAACTATATATCCATCTCTCTTAAAGATTGCTTCTTTGACATTTTCAGGGAATTCGTATAACTCCTTATTTTGAATGAGGTCAGGGTCATATTTATAAACTCCCTTTCTTACCTTTATCAGAAAACCTTCCTGATGCAATCTTCTTATACCACGCCAAGTATCTCGAGGTTTCTTACCATATAGTTTGAGATACTGTTCCTCGACCCAATCAACAACTGGGCCATGTTGTAGGTCTTCTTTAGGATGATTTCTAAAGTATTCCATTATCAAATCAGCAATGGTCTTTTTCAATTTAGCCATCATCTTGCCTATGTTGTTAGCTCCAATTTAAGCTGGTTTATCTTTGCTTCGCTTACCAACCTCTGTTTTGCAATCCCACAGTAATTTTTATCAATCTCAACCCCAATTCCTTTTCTGTTTGTAAGGTATGCAGCAATTAAGGTAGAGCCACTACCTAAGAATGGATCGAGTATAGTATCACCCACAAAAGTGAATAATTTTATACATCTTCTTGGAAGCTCTACTGGAAATGGGGCTGGATGCCCAACTCTCTTTTTACTCTCACCCATAAAATTCCACATCCCATTCGTCCAATCCATAAACTCTTTTCTACTAATATCTGATTTTTTACTACCACTAATCTTCTTCCACCGGTCTTTGTAAAGAATAACAATAACTTCAACAGGAGCAATAACATAAGGAGCTGAAGCAGAAAGCCACGAACCCCATGCAGTCCGTCTTGAAATATTTTGCTCATTCCAAATAATTGTTGAATGGTATTTCCACCCTACTTGCTTTGCAATTGTTGTGATGTCAGCACATACGCTTTGCTGACCGCCTTTGTTTTTATCAAGAGGAATATTTAGACAAAACCTCCCATCATCTTTTACCAATCTATAGCATTTTGTCAACCACTCCCTTGTGAAAGATAAATAATCTTTGTAGGAGATTTTGTCATCACAAGAATTGTACTTAATATCTACATTATAGGGAGGAGAAGTAACAATCAAATCAATTGTCCCTTTGCTAACACAGTTTGTTGTCAAAAAATCATCATTATAAATCCAAATAGAATCTTCATGAAAATAAGGTTCAATCTTGGGGGTAACCTGATAGGGAACGAGCTTTTCTCTTACTAATGGGGTCTCAATGTCTTGACTTTTTCTGGGGAACTCTTCAAGGTCTTTTTGGCTGAAGCGTCTTTGTCCTCCTGGGGTTCTTACAGGAGAAAGCAAGCCTCGTTTTTCTATACGATAGATAGTAGATGGACTTACCCCCAGATAGTCAGCAGCTTCTTTGGTACTATATATAGCTCTATCTTCCATAATTGACCTTCTTAAACCAATCTTGAGCCTTTCGTATAACGATTGAGCTCACCTGCTGCGAGGGGGAATTACCACTACACTTTCATAAGCAAGATAAAACTTTGGGAAATTACAAAACTATCTCAATCACGCCACAGCCCCTCGCAGTCAGGTGCAGCGATTTGTTAGACAAAAATTCCCCTCATTTTTCTTGCTTAGTTTATCCCATATCTGACCATTTCTATAATGGCTACTCAAAATCAATATTCTGTAAATTCACGGCGTCTTAGATTAGAGAGATCAAGTGTTCTACTCTTTGGATCAAGTTTTATCCACCATTCTTCCATACAGAGGGCACCAATCAAAGCATCAATACAACCTTCTTCTATTTCACCAAGTTCATCTACTATATATGCACTAAAATCAAATTCAAGTCCATTGATCATTGCACTTACATCACAACGCCTATCAAGGTTAAGTGTTCTTCCACCAATACTTACATGAATGGAAGGAACTTTCCGTGTATTTGGTGGCTCAAATTCTTTGCAAATATATGATCTAAGTGAACCTGTATCAAACAAGGCATTAAGCTCTCTTCCATTTATTTGTATTTTTTGAACAATTCTTGCCATTTTTAGTTCCTCCTTTGGGTATTTATATATTTTCTGCCTAACGATTGAGCTAAGCTGCGGCGGACTTGCCCGCCGTCAGCTTCAGTGATGGGTTAGACAGTCTACTTTAGCATCACCTTCTCTTCCATCCATTGAGGTAGTGGCTCACCAATTGCTTTCGAATAAAGAGTTTCAGGTGCTATGTCTACTTCGCTCCTCCAGCTGATTGTTCCTAAATCCCGATTGACCTCAAATTGCTTAAAGTACTTGAGATCCTTGAATCTTGCAAAGACTCCACCCTTCCGTGTATACGGGAGAAAATCAACTACTCCCGATTTTCCATTCTCAAATGTTAACTTAATCTTATATTCTCCAACATATTCTGCTGAGATCACATCAAAACTCATTGTCATCCCTCCTTAATCTAATGGCTGAATCTTACTCGGCTGCTGATCACTTTGTACTAATTCCCAATTGTACATAAGTTCTTTCTGGTGTTTTGCAGCCCATTCGACCACTAAGCCCAACACTCTTGGTGGTAGGCTACCTTCGGAAATTGTTAAATCCTGTATTCTTACCGCCGCTTTCGATCCCGCGTAACGTACATGAAAATGAGGTGGACCATGCTCGTCAAAGTACATCGCAATAATGATACCATAAAACCGACTGATTTCAGGCATTACTTTTTCCATAACCTCCATAACGATTCCATTTGTGTTGTGATATTATTGTACTGTCTAACGATTAAGCTAAGCTGCGGCGGGCTTGCCCGGCGGTCAGCTTCAGCGATCTGTTAGGCCAAGACTTTCATCTTGTCGTATAAAAATTCTGGCGCCATATCTGCCCCATTATCCCATACAATTGTCTCTATGTCTGGGTCAACCTTGAGGGATTTAAACCTTTCTATGTCTTTCAGAGGTTCAAATACCTCGCCATAGAGTTCGTCCTTCAGATCAACTTCTCCTATGGCACCATCATTAAACCGAAGCCAAATTACATAATCATGCAAATATTTTGCCTCTTTAACATGAAGTATCATTTCTGCCCCCTACTCCAAAGGCTCTATTCTCTTCAATGGCTTATTCTGTTCAGCTAAGTGCCAATCGTTTAGTAACTTTTCTTTATGTAATTCTCGCCATTCCTGCACCATAGATAAAGCACGTTTAGACATATAGCCTGTAACCCTTCCTGTTTCAATTTCAACAACCACCTCTTCATCTCCATATTTTGCATGAAAATGTGCAGGTACATGTTCACGCCAATACATATAAATTATGATTCCAAAAAATCGACTTATAATAGGCACCTTTTGTAATTCCTCTCAAAAGGTCTAACGACCGAGCTAAGCTGCGGCGGGCTTGCCCGCCGTCAGCTTCAGCGATTGGTTATACGCTTTTTGTTCAGTATCCAATTAGCCTTTTTACTTAACCCAATGTCCAATCCATAAAACTGTAATAAATGTCAATAGTGTCAACATCCAGAAGAATAGATGTTTGAAGAAAACAGAAGTTAATGTAGATGACAACCTTAACTCTTTCAATTGAGGAACTTTCTGTAAAATCTTAAAACGATGATTAAGGATAACCCATTCAACCATTCCTTCTAAACCTCCCAAGATGCCAAAGATAAAAGGATAAAGAATCCAAGTATAACAAATCCAAACAGGAATAGTAAAGATGATAAGACCAACCACAAGATGAATTATGAGTGTAAAGCTAATCAGCCTCTGCTTATCTTTAAGCCAAGAGGGCACCCAATGTATGTAATAAGTTCCCCAGTATTTCTTTACAGCCAAACCGGTTACCAACATCCACACCAGTAAAGATGAGAAGCCGAATACAACATACACAGTAGTTACTTTGTACTCATTATATCCAAGTATTATAGTATCTTCCCTCACTTAGTGCAAAAATAGATAGGGTGTGTTTATCTGTTAAAAATTCATCCACCTTTTAAGAAATTTTGAATTCTAAATTTTGAATTTTGAATTGAAAATTTC
>JBFLYE010000058.1 GCA_040756715.1 bacterium | reverse complement strand
ATCCCAATTTCAACAAGGAATATGGCAAACAAAGAAATGCAATCCCAAGCAATCTTACTAACCATAAATACACAAGTTCCCCAAATCTCAGAGCTTTTTCAATCATACCCCAATCCCGCAAAGGATGCCTGCTATATCCCATTCAAGCTTTCCAAGGATTCAAATGTTTCTCTTGAAATCTATAACATCTTAGGACAAAGGGTAAGGACAATAGAGCTAGGACAAAAACCCAAAGGCTCATATACCCAAAAGGATAGGGCAATATTCTTTGACCTAAAAAATAATGCTGGACAAAACCTCTCTTCTGGATTATACTTTTATAAAATAAAGGCAGATGATTTCTCTGCCATAAAGTCAATGGTGGTGAAATAAAAAAATGCTTGACAAAGTATTTGATTGAGATTTATAATAGAAATATGAAAAATAAGGTAGATGATTTCTTTAAGTCAAGGGTGGTAAAATGAAGAAGTTGCAGATTTTAAAGGTATGTTCTTCTGTTCTTCTGTTCTTCTGCTCTTCTGTTCTAATAGCAAAGGATTATGGCGGAGAGGCAGGGGTATATTTAAGGATGGGATTAGGGGCAAGAGCCTTTGGCATGGGAGGGGCATTTACCTCCTTGGCAAATGACTTTAGTGCAAGCTATTGGAACCCAGCAGGCTTAATCCAGCTTGAAAAGAGAGAGGTTGGTTCAATGTATTCCATTCTTTCATTGGATAGAAAATACAATTTCCTAAATTATGCCTCACCCATAGACGAGGAATCAGCCTATGCCCTCTCCCTGATAAACTTTGGGGTTTCTGGGATAGAGGAATGGAAAGATAAAACAACATATCTTGGAAAATTCACAGACTCAGAAAATACCCTCCTTTTATCCTATGCCAGGCTGATAAAAGAGATAAGCATCGGAGGAAATATAAAGCTTTTACATCAGCAGATGAACCCAACCTCGGGAAAGCATTCGGGAAAGGGGTGGGGTATTGATTTAGGGATTATTAAGCCATTTAACAACAAGCTTTATCTTGGACTCATCCTTCAAGATGCAGGTTCTTATCTTGAATGGGATACTGGCTTAACCGACAAGCTTCCCCTTGATCTAAGATGTGGCTTAGGAGCAAGGCTTTTAGATGAAAAGCTTAATCTCTGCCTTGACCTTGAAAAGATAGAGGAAAGGAGCAACCTAAAACCCCATCTTGGCATTGAATACTGGATAAAGAATAACATTGGCATAAGGGCAGGGCTTAACTCAAAAGACCCCACCGCAGGCTTTTCCTTAAGATTTCCCCTCTCAAACACAAGCCTTGGTTTTGATTACAGCTTCTCACCCGATACCTTCACCGCCTTTGACGAGGTTAAAGAATACAACCATAGGCTTTCCTTTTCTTCAAGGTTTTAAGCTCTGGTTCAAGTGCAACCTTTGATGGAAAACAACCATCAGGGTTGAGTTTTCACAAAATCCAACCGGACTTCCTCTTGAGGTAAATATCTACGATGTAGCAGGAGACCTTGTTTGGGAAAAGAGAGGATACGATAGGGTTGATGGTAATGCATTGGAGATTGACTGGGATGGCAGAAATGGCAATCAAAAACCTGTTGCCAATGGCGTATATTTTGCACGGGTAATTGTAGACCTAGGCCATAAGAAACAGGCAAAGATTATAAAGATTGCCATAATAAGGTGAATACAAAGGTAAAGCAATATATCGAGCAAGCAGATGAATATATAAAAGAAGGCGATAAAGAATTTAGAAAAGGAGACCTTCGCCAGACAGGAGAGAAATATTGGGGGGCAGCAACCCAAATCCTTAAGGCTTATTGTGAACTAAAGGGTTGGCCTCATGATGGACATGCCAAGCTGTTTCAAAATGTAAGTAAACTGTGTGTAGAGATTGATAATAGAAAACTACTAGACCAATTTGGTTTAGCGGGTATGCTCCATACGAATTTCTACGAAGGCTGGCTTACCAAAGAGCAAGTAGAAGAATATGGGCTTCAGAGTAAAGAATTTATTAAAAAGATAAAAACCCTGATTGAAGGAGAAAAGGAGGGAAAAGAAAAATGAAGAGGCTTTTAAAAGCAAGTTTGGTAGTTTTGGGAATGGGTTTTTTAAAAGGGCAAAAGCAGCAGATTTCCCTGCGCCAGGAAGCTATACAACCATTCAATCTGCAATAAATGCCGCAAATAATGGCGATACAATAAAAACTTAAAACTTAAAAATGCAAAATGAAAAATAGCTTTTAAAGAGAGTTAAACACATACGAAAAAATGAAGGCAAAACAAAAGAAAGAGATTACTATTGATAAAAAAGAGATAATCATTGTTTCCTTGCTTCTTCTTGTTGCCCTTATCTTTCGCCTTATCTATCTTTCCTCTCTTAAGGCAAATGACCCTTCGTTTTATAATCCTCCTTTGGGAACAGATATGCTTACCTATGATAACTATGCCAAGCAAATCCTTGATGGCACATTCTCTAATAAAGGGCCATATTACTATGGTCCTCTATATTTCTACTTCCTTGCCTTAATCTATAAAATCTTTGGTATAGACCCTTATTTTCCAAGGCTTATCCAGATGATCCTTGGTGTTCTAACCTCCTTTTTAACCTATTTAATCGCAAAGAAGGTCTTTAACAAACCAATTGGCTATATCTCCCTGATTATCTCAATCCTTTATGCAATGTTCTATATCCACGAAGGTGTCTTGCTTATGGAATCCTTGATAACCTTTCTAAATACATTATCCATCTTTCTTCTCTTAAGAATAGAGGATAATCCATCTTACAAAAACATTGCCTTTGCTGGAATTTCTTTAGGTCTCTCTGCCTTAGCCAGGGCAAATATCTTGCTCTTTATTCCCTTTCTTCTTCCCTGGATGCTCATTAATTCAAAATTCAAAATTCAAAATTCAAAATTCTTAAGATATGGCTTTCTTTGCTTAATTATCCTTCTTACCATCTCTCCTGCAACAATCAGGAACTACCTTGTATCTGGCAGATTTGTGCTGATCTCAACCAATGGGCCAGTTAATCTATGGATTGGGAATAACCCTTATGCTGATGGTGAATACACCTACCCTCCCTCCCATTATCAAAAAATGGTAGATGATATAGTAAGAAAGAAAGGGGATGGGGCATATATAGATGAGGTTATCAGGTTTTTTAAAAATAACCCAAAAGGCTTTTTTCTTTTGCAACTTAAAAAATTCCTTCTTTTTTGGCAGGCTTATGAGATTGAAAATAATACAAATTATCCGATGCAAAGGAATTATTCCTGGTTGCTTAGGCTTCCCATATTCCTTGGATTTGGGAGTGTCGGGATTTTAGCCCTGGTTGGAACTATTCTCTCCATAAAGTCTTTAAGAAGGATACTCCTTCTTTATCTATTTCTCTTTTCTGGGATGTTGTCTATTGTAATTGTGTTTATTTTGGGAAGATATAAAATTTGTTTTCTTCCTATTTTTATTATCTTTGCCGGATTTAGCCTCAATTGGTGGTATGAAAAGATTAAAGAGAGAAAATTATCTCCTATCCTTTTATCCCTTATTCCCTTGTTTTTTTCAGGAAATCTTGTTTATTCTCAATATATATCGGGATTTTTTTATCCTCTTGTTCATCCAGAAGGAATACATAAAGAGATTGAGGGTGTGATTGTTATAAAGGATAATGGTGATAACGAAAGATTAAGCAAGGATGCCTTTGTGCTTAAGGGTGAAATTAAAAAGGAGTTAATCATTACAGAAAACCTACAGAAATTTAAAGAAATTATTCTTTTCTTTAGTTATCAAGCCGAAAAGCCAGGGGCATTAACGGTGGATATTAATGGAAGGATTAGAGGAGATTGTTCCATAGGTGGAAGTGGCTCTCTTCTTCAAATAGGCTCAATAAGGCTTAATCCCTCTTTGTTTAACAAAGGAAAGAATACCATTGTTATTTCATCTTCCGAAAATTTTTTATTTCCTATAGATGAAGGAATCACATTCAAAAGGTCATTTTTCTTAAAAAATGGCAGATGGGAAAGTCTAAAAAAGGGAGAATTTATGGTCTGGTTGGAATTGATAAGATAAAAATTTTCCTTGCAAAATTTTGTAAATGATGTTATAATTTTAAGAATGAAAAATTTGAAAAATTATAAAAAGGAGGGAGCAAATCTAGTCACCCTAAAAGGTTTTTATATAACAAAAGCAGGTTCAATAAAGAGCCTGCTTTAAAGGAGGTCGTAAGATGAAAAGAGGAATCTTTGGGATTTTGATGATTTTGACATTCCCTGCCTATTGTAGCTTAACCAAACAGGATATTGAGGAGATAAGGAAGATTGTA
>JBFLYE010000057.1 GCA_040756715.1 bacterium | reverse complement strand
TCCTTTGGTGCATGCTTTTGTATCGCAGGGGATGAGCATTGGAGCAGGGATGGTGCTTTTGCTGGTAGGGCCGATTACCAGCTGGGGAACTATCCTAGTCTTAAGGAAAGAATTCGGCGGAAAAACCCTGGCAGTTTACTTGGTGATTATTGCTGTAATGGCTTTGGCTCTGGGCTGGTGTTTTTCGACGATATAGGTATGAAGAAAGAGCGGGTGGGGCTAACGAGGGCTCTAAATTTTTAGAAGGAGGTGATGACCTAGAGAAGAGAAAAATTTAGAAAGGAGGAGAAAGCGAGAAAGCTTATTAGTTCTTGCCAGTGAAACTCTAGTCTGGGAAAAGGTTAACCACCACCCCAGCACCGAATTCCACACATAGGGAGATAACGAACTATGTGAAGCTCCCGAGGCAGGAGGTATCGGGCTACAACGAAAGTATCCACCAACCGTGACTATTTATTGGTTAAAGGTGTGCTTTAGGGGCCAAATCTTTATTCTTGAAATTTGAAAAGATCGGTAAAATTGAAAGGGGACAAACGGAAGATATTCTATCTCGGCAAGGAGGTCAAAGAAGGAGTCGGCAGATAGCTATGGAACTCTGCTATCGATACACCGGTCTATCTCAGGGGGAGATAGGAAGAGAGTTTGGAGGGGTAGATTACAGGGGAGCACTTATCTCAAACCAGTGGTTCAACCGGCAAGCCAAAAGGGGTGCTCACACAACGGCTGGCTATCTGCTCTATGTTACCCTTAGCCATAAATGGATATTTTGTGTTTAGCTCCTTTAAAATCTGTTCATCTTATTGTTATCCCTATCAAAAGAAATTCAACATTCAAAATTTTATAAAGTTTTCTTTAAGGTTATCTAAACATAGATTATACCATTTAATCTTTTAATCTTTCAATTGCCCTTTTTTCTTCCTCCTTTGCATCTTCCCCATGAATCTTGGAAAGCTCAAGGAACAGCCTCTTTTCCTCCTTTGAGAGCTTAACAGGAAGGCAAACAATTATTCTAACAAATAAATCTCCATATCCATAGCCCTTAAACCTTGGCATACCCTTGCCCTGCAATCTAAATACCCTGTGCGTCTGCGTTCCCTCTCCTATTTTAAGCTTTGCCTTTTTTCCATCAATCAAGGGAATTTCTATCTCTCCACCCAATGTTGCTTTGATAAAACCTATTGGTTTTTCAATGATAAGGTTATCACCATCGCGGATAAATACCTTATTTTCCTTGATATGAACAACAATATAGAGGTCTCCGGGAGAACCACCACCTATTCCCATCTCTCCCTCTCCCTGAATTCTTATGCTTGTTCCCGATTCAATGCCTTGTGGAATTTTAATGGTTATTGTTTTTTTTCTTTTGACCTGACCATTTCCTCTGCACTCAGGGCAAGGTGTTGTAATAATTGAACCCCTTCCATCACACCTTGTGCAGGTTCTTTGAATTGAGAAAAACCCGGTTTGCTGGACTATCCTTCCACTTCCATTGCAGGTTGGACAAGCCCTTCTTCCTCCTTGTTTTGCACTTCCATCTCCTCCACAGAATGAGCAAACTTCCCTCTTTTCAAAGGATATTTTTTCCTCCTTTCCAAAATATGCATCCTCAAGTGAAATTTCTACATCATACCTTAAATTCTCTCCCTTCTGAGCCCTCTTTCCCCTTCTTCCAAATATTCCTTCAAATATCCCTCCACTAAATATATCGCCAAATATATCTTCAATATCGCCAAAATGGGTAAAATCAGACCAGGTGAATCCCTCCCTGCCAAATGTAGATTTTAGCCCTTCATGTCCAAATTGGTCATATTGCGACCTCTTTTGTGGAGAAGAGAGAACCTCGTAAGCCTCAGCAAGCTCCTTAAATTTCTCCTCTGCTTGTTTGCTTCCTCCGGCTACATCGGGATGGTATTTTTTGGCAAGCCTTCTATAGGCAGATTTTATCTCATCAGATGATGCATTTCTTGAAACGCCGAGGACCTCATAATAATCCCTTTTCATCAAGCTTATTCTTTTAAAGCCTTTTCTATCTCACCAACACCTAAGCCAAGCTTAACAGGAAAACCAAGGTCAGAGAGGGTCATTTCCAAAGCAGAAATCGTGGTTATAATATCAAATTTATCTACATAGCCAAGATGGGCAATTCTAAATATTACATCCTCTAGCTTACCCTGACCCTTTGCAATATTCACACCATAGGTATTCTTTATCCTGCTGGTTATATTTTTTGCCGGGATGCCATCGGGAGCCAAAACAGAGGTAACTGCATTTGATGGATTTTTTGCAAATAGGGTAAGGCCTAAGGCAGAAACAGCATTTCTTGTTGCCTCTGCTAATCTTTTATGCCTCTTTATTATATTTTCAATCCCCTCTTTTCTTATCTTACTTAATGCTGTTGCTAATCCCCTAACCAGGCTAATCGCTGGTGTAAATGGCGTATCATTGTTCTCATAAGCCTTAAGGGCTTTTTTGAAAGAAAAGTAATACTTTGGAAGGTCTCCCTTTTCTATTTTTTCTTGTGCCTTTTTGCTTAAGGATACAAAGGAAAGCCCGGGTGGAAGCATAAGACCCTTTTGAGAAGAAGATACACAAACATCAACCTTCCAGCTATCCTGTAAGAATTCGTCTGCACAAAGCCCAGAGATTGCGTCAACCACAAAAAGTGTATCAAGCTTCTTTGTTATCTCTCCAATTGCCTCAATGTCTGTTAAGGCTCCGGTTGATGTCTCGCAAAGGGTTGTAAATAAAGCAGAGAATTTCTTTTTTGAAAGCCTCTCCTTTATTTCAAGAGGAGAAACGGAATCCCCTGGCTCTACCTTAATTATCTCGGTTTGAATTTTATATGCCTTACAAATCTCACCCCATCTTTCCCCAAATTTTCCACTCTCAACTACCAATGCAATATCAGATTGCGACAAAAGGTTGCAAACAGATGCCTCCATCCCACCTGTTCCAGATGAGGCAAACATAAGCACAGGGTTTTGGGTTTGAAAGATGTATTTTAAATCCTCAGAAACCCTTTTTATAATCTCCTGATATTCTCCTGTCCTGTGATGGATAATAGGCTTTGCCATCTCCAAGAGGACATCTTCTGGGATGGTTGTAGGTCCTGGTGTCATAAGGTATTTTTTCATCTTCTTAAAATTATATCAACCGCATATTTAAGTATACTAAATAATGGAAAATTTTATCAATTTTAAAATTTAAAATCTAAAATTTACAATATATAGTTAATTCCACAACGCTTTACAAAATGTATGGGTTTAGATAATCTTAAGGAAAACTTTATAAAATTATGAATTTTGAATGTTGAATTTTGAATTAAAAGGG
>JBFLYE010000056.1 GCA_040756715.1 bacterium | reverse complement strand
AAAATTACCATTGTAGGCGGTGGATTGCTTTCCTTTATCCTCCTTCTTTTTCTTATTTCATACATAACCAGGGCAGAATATGCTGATTTATATACAAATATATCCCCTGAGGAGGCAGGAAGAATCACAAGCAAGTTTGAGGAATGGAAACAACCATATAAATTAGAGGGAACAACCATCAAGGTTCCTATAGCTGACAGGGACAAATTAAGGCTTAAACTTGCCTCAGGAAAACTTGCACCCACCGGAGGGATAAAGGGATGGGAGCTTTTTGATACAACAAAGCTTACCATGACAGATTATGAAAGGAGGATAAACTATTTAAGAGCCATTCAAGGTGAGCTTGAAAGAACCATAGAATCTATTGAAGGCATAAAAGATGCAAGGGTTCTCCTTGTCCTTCCAGAGAAAAAGCTATTTATTGAGGAAGAAAAACCGGTTACTGCCTCTATTAAGCTAACGATGGCTCCCTATGCTAGTATTGATAAAGAGCAGGTTGCTGGGATAATGAACCTTGTTTCATTTGCGGTTGAGGGGCTAAAGCCTAATAATATCACAGTGGTTGATAATAGGGGTAGGATTCTCTCAGAGGATATAGGCGAAGAAAAACAAGAAGCAATAACCTCAAAGCAGCTTGCTCTACAGGAGGAGGAGAGAAAAAGCCTTGAAAGGAGGATAAGGGATAGGCTAGGAAGGGTTATTGGATATGATAAGGTAGAGGTTATTGTAAAGTGTGAAATGAACTTTGATAGAAAGGAAACGAGGCTTGAGAAGTATTCAATGCCAGGTTTTGAGCAATTAAAGATAAGTGAAGAAAAGGTGGATGAGGCATTTAAAGGAGAAGGGGTAAAACCAGAAGGACAGCCAGGCCTTGAATCTCAAATCCCTGGTTATAAAGAGATAGCAAAGACACAAGGCCCTGTTGAATATAACAAAAAGGAATCCCGTGTTAATTATTATGCTGATAAGGAGGAAACAAGCCTTGTTAAGGCGCCATCCATTTCAAAAATATCTGTGGGAGTCTTTGTAGATGGAAAATATGAGCTAGATGAGAAGGGTCAAATAAAAAGGGATGAAAAGGGAAATCCTATATATCAGCCAAGGACAAATGATGAGATGGAAAAATTTAAAAAGCTTGTCTGGGCAGCTATTGGTGCTGAAAAAGGGAAGGAATACCTAGAGAGGGAATACCTTGTTGAGGTTGAGAATGTCCAATTTGATAGAAGCCAGGAATGGCTTGAGACAGAAAGGGAAAAGAAAGAGAAAACAAGAAAAACAATAACTACAGCAGGAATCGGCGGTGCTGGTCTTATTTTTCTCATTGTAATGGGTCTAATTGTGCTTTCAATAATGAGGCAATTTATGAAAAAAGAGATAAAGCCAGAGGTAGCAAAAGCAGAAAAGGAGCTTCCGACATTTGCAACCCAATTAGCAGCAGAGGGAATATCCCTCTCTGAAGAGGAAATCCAAGCATTAGAAACCGCAAAGAGGAAACCAAGCCTTGTTGCCAAGCTTATAAGAGATTGGCTTTCTGAAGAAGAATAAAACAAATGCGGATTGCGGAATGCGGAATGCGGAATTATAATGAAAGAGGGGCTTAAAAAGGCTTGTGTTCTTTTATCCTCTTTAGAAGAAGAGGAAGCAAGAGAGGTTATGAGCTATCTCACAAGCGATGAGAAGATAAAGATAAAAGAGGGTGCAAGTCTTGTTTCCGAAGAAAAAACAAATTTTATTCTATCTCTTGTAGGAGAGGAAAATGTTTAAAATTTATCTATTTTATTTTGCATTTTGCATTTTGCATTTTGCATTTTCTTATTATGGCTATTAAAGCAACAGGGCCACAAAAGGCAGCAATGCTTCTTATGGCATTGGGTTCTGATATTGCAGGGCCTGTATTTAAACATTTAGACGAGAAAGAAATAGACCAACTTACCCTTGAAATAGCAAAGCTTCCAAAAATTGAACCTGTGCAAAAGAAGGAGATTATTGCTGAATTTAGGGAATTGCTCCTTGCCCAAGAATTTATCTTGAAGGGAGGGATTGATTATGCAAGAGAGGTTTTAAAGAGGGCTATGGGAGAGGAGGGTGCAAATAGGACAATTGATAAAGCTGTGAATATATTAAAGATTAAACCATTTGATTTTATGAAGAAGGCAGATCCATCTAGATTGGCAAGCTTTCTTTCAAATGAGCATCCTCAAACAATAGCCTTTGTTATTTCTAATCTTCCTGCCGCAAAGGCATCCGATGTTCTCCTTAACCTTGCTGAGGATATAAGAAAGGATGTATCAAGAAGGATAGCATCAATGAAAAGCATTTCAGGAGATTTTGTTTCATCAATAGAGGATACCCTAAAAGAGAGATATGAAAAGGAGATAGGTGCTGCAGAGGCAAATATTGTTCAAACAGATGGCGTAGATTCTATGGTAAAGATTCTTCAAGAATCCGACAGGGAGACAGAAAAAGCAATAATTGACGCTATTTCAGAAGAAAATCCAGAATTGGCAGAAGAGGTAAGGAAGAGAATGTTTACCTTTGATGACCTTACAAAGCTTGATGATAGAACAGTGCAAAGGGTTTTAAGGGAGGTTGATTCAAAGGATCTGGCATTAGCCCTTAAGGGAGCATCTGATACAATAAAAAATCTTATATTTCGCAATATGCCAAAAAGGGCACAGGAGATGCTTAAAGAGGAAATATCATATTTAGGTCCAAAGAAGCTATCTGAGGTAGAGGAGGTCCAACAGAAGATAATAGGCACAATCAGGCAATTAGAAGAATCTGGTGAAATTATGATCTCTCGTGGAGGAAAGGGAAAAGAGGCGATAATAGAATGATGAATTTTGAATTAAAAGGGGAAAAATTTTATAAAACTTAACCTTCAATCCAAAATTCAAAATTTAGAATGCAAAATTTCTTAAATACTATTTTTGCACTAAGTGATGGAAGATACTATAATAATTTAAAATTTTTTAATAATGATTTATAAATCGCCATCTATAAATGGAGAGGTTGTTATAAAAGCAAGAGAGGCTTTTATTGGAGAGGGAAGAACCTTAATTGAAAGGCTGGAGAATAAAATAAAGCAGGATAATGAAATTCTAAAGAAACTTGAGGACGAGATTTCAGAAAAGAGAAAAAACCTTTTAAATATAGAAGAATATGTTAGAAAAGAGGCAGAAGAAAAGGCAAGGTCTATTGTGGATGAAGCCCTTAAAAAGCAAGATGAGATAAAAGATAAAGGATATAAGGAGGGATTTGCCCATGGAATTGAGGAGGGAAAAAGAAAGGGCGAAACTGAAATAACAAGGATTATTGCATCAATAAAGGGAATTTTATCATCCCTAAATTCGTTGTATGATTCTTCCTTGAAGAAGATGGATGAAAACATTGTCCTTGAACTCTCCTTTTTAATAGCAAAAAGGATAGTAAAGGATGAGGTATCAATTAAAAAGGAAATAGTATTAAGAAATATAAAGGAGGCAATAAAAAAGGCACAGAATAGCAAAATAAAGCTTCTTTTAAATCCAGATGATATAGAAATTGCAAAGGGATTTCTGAAAGAAACAGATATTGTTTCTTCCTCATCTATTGAGCCAGGTGGATGCAAAATTTATTTTGATTTTGGGATAATTGATGCTACAATTGATAATCAGCTTAATGTGATAAAAGATGGGTGCACAAAGCCTTAAAGCACGAATTGAAGGGATTGACCCAATTCAAGTAAAGGGAAGGGTGAAACAAGTAATTGGTCTTGTTGTAGAATCAGAGGGACCTTCTGCTTCAATTGGTGAGATATGCTTTATTTCCTCTTTAAATAAGAGGATTATGGCAGAGGTTGTTGGATTTAGGGATAAAAATATTCTATTGATGCCAATAGGAGAGACAGAGGGAATAAAGGCTTTTGATGAGGTTTCCGCAACCGGCTCGCCTTTAAGGGTTGGTGTTTCAGAAGGGCTAAAGGGAAGGGTATTAAATGGGATGGGTATGCCGATTGATGGAAAAGATCCAATTATTGTAGATGCCTCTTATCCTATATTTGCAGAATCTCCTGACCCATTAAAAAGACCAAGGATAGAGAAGATACTAGAAACAGGAATAAGGGCAATTGATTCTTGTTTAACCATTGGTAGAGGACAGAGACTTGGGATATTCTCTGGCTCTGGAATTGGGAAAAGCACCCTTCTAGGAATGCTTGCTAGATTTACAAGATCTGATATAAATGTTATTGCCTTGGTTGGTGAGAGGGGAAGGGAGGTAAGGGAGTTTATTGAGAAGGACCTACAGGAGGAAGGGCTTAAAAGGTCTGTTATGGTGGTTGCAACATCGGATGAACCTCCCCTTACAAGGGTAAGGGCTGCATTTGTTGCTACAGCCATTGCTGAATATTTTAGAGACCTTGGGATGGATGTTATGCTTATGATGGATTCTGTAACAAGGTTTGCAAGGGCGCAGAGGGAAATTGGGCTTTCAATTGGGGAGCCGCCAGCCACAAGGGGTTTTACGCCATCTGTATTTGCAATATTGCCGAAGCTTTTGGAAAGGTCTGGAACATCGCCTAAAGGAACAATCACAGGGATATATACCATCCTTGTAGATGCTGATGATATGAATGAACCAATCTCTGATAATATTCGGGCAATCCTTGACGGGCATATTGTTTTATCGAGGAATTTGGCTGAAAAAAACCATTACCCAGCTATTGATGTTTTAAAAAGCATCTCAAGGGTTATGATTGACATTACCGAGGAAAAACAGGAACAGGCAGCAAGGCAATTAAGGGAGGTTCTTGCTATAATTCAGGATGCAGAAGACCTGATAAACATTGGTGCATATGCGAAAGGAAGCAATCCAAAGATAGATTATGCATTATTGAAAATTGATAGTGTTTTGGATTTTTTAAAGCAGGGGATATGGGAGAAATCTGATTATCAAAGCACATTGACTGGTTTGATGAAAATATTTCAGGGAAAGGAAGGATGAAAATAAATGCAAAAGTCAAAATTGTGGTAAGGATTTAATAAAATATAACCACAGTTTTTAGTTTTTAAGATGTTTAGATATGAGGCTGTTTTGAGGGTAAAAAAATATAAAGAGGATCTTTTAAAAAAG
>JBFLYE010000055.1:3337-3868 GCA_040756715.1 bacterium | reverse complement strand
ACCACAGGAAAGACCATTAAGGAGCTAATAGAATTGGTAAGTAATTGTAAGGCAAATATTGTTGGAATTGGAGTTGTAATAGATAGAAGCGAAACAAAAAACCTTGAGGTTAAATCCCTAATCAAGCTCAATATAGAAACATATTCCCCTCCCTCTTGCCCATTGTGTAAGGAAGGTATTCCCTTTATCAAGCCAGGGTCAAGATAGCCTAATTGCTCCTTATAACCGAGAGATCAGCCAGGAGGAAAAAGAGGTCTTTTAGGAGGAAAAGGAGAGAAAGCCTGTTTTCCCTTATGTTTTTTTCAGGAACCATAACCATTACCTTGTCAAAGAATTTGTCTATGCTTGGTCTTAAACCCGCAAGCGTTCTAAATCCTTCCCGATAATCCCTTTTTGAAATTACATCTTTAAGCTTTTTTTCTGCCTCAATTAGAGAAAGATAAAGCCCTTTCTCAGCATCCTCTAAAAGGAGATTAAAATCAAATTCTTTTCTTTCTGCAGACTTTAAGATATTTACAACCCTCTTAAAAC
>JBFLYE010000055.1:0-3327 GCA_040756715.1 bacterium | reverse complement strand
ACAGATAGAAAGGTCAATGAAATATGGGTCTTTAATGAAAAAGGATAAAGCTTTTATCCTTTCTTCACAATCTACAATATCGTCAAATCCAAGTGTTAGGACAGCGGATATTACATCCGTAAAGTATTTCTCCTTGAATATAGAGAAAAGCCTTTGTTTGATGAACAAAAGAAGCTCCCTGGTTATCTTATCTTCATCCTGTATCTTTCCTATTCGGCAAGATTCCCTGATTAAGGACAAAAGGAGAATTCTTTTCTTAAAATTTGAGGAAAGGATAATTTGGACAATAGAATTTCCACACCTCCTTAAGCCATAGGGGTCTTCACTTCCCTTGGGAATCATTCCCAAACTAAAATATCCGGTCAGGGTATCCATTCTATCAGCAAGGTTTATTATCCTTGCCAATTTAGACTTTGGACAGGGCAAATAATGCTCCCTTATTGCATTTGCTATATTCTTTGGTATGCCTTGGGCAATGGCATAATGGTAGCCCATAATGCCTTGAAGCTCTGGAAATTCGGAAACCATCTGGCTTGTAAGGTCTGCTTTGCATAGAAAGGCAGCTTTTGATAGCTCGGGAAGCCTTTTCTCCTCTATAAGCCTTAAGCCAAGGCTTACAGAAAGGGAGACATTCCTCATTGTTTTATCATAGAGAGAGCCAAGCCCCTTGTGAAAAACAACACCCTTTAGCCTATCCCCAAACCTCTCTAGGGGTATCTTTTTATCCTCTTTAAAGAAAAATTCTGCATCCGAAAGCCTTGCACTAATAACCCGGTTATGCCCCTTTGTGATTATTCCTTTTTCTCCACCATTTGATACAACAAGGAAATATGGAGCAATGCCTTTTTTCTTTATAAGTGGAACATACCTTTGATGATGGGTTAGGGTTGCAATTATAACCTCACTAGGAATTTTAAGGTATCTTTTGTTAAAACTACACCTTATTATCACAGGAGATTCAACAAGGTTTGTAATCTCGGAAAGTAATTCCTCTTTAAGCCAAGGCTTTGCTTTAAGTTTAGCCGCCTCGCTTTTAAGCTTTCTTAAGATAAATTTTTTTCTTTCCTTACAATCTACAATTATCCCATTTTCTTTTAAAAGAGAAATATATGAGGAGGGGGAGGAAAGAACAATAGGCTCTTTTTTTCTCCTAAGACCCCTTGTTTTATTAGAGGATATAACACCTGCACATTCAAATTCAATTATTTCATTGTCCAGCAAGCAAGCAATCCACCTTATGGGCCTTGCAAATGCAAAGCTTGTCTTCCACCTCATTTGCTTTGGAAATGTAATTCCTTTTATCAAGTTAGCAATGCCATTTTTTATAATCTCTTTTGTCTCTTTCCCCCTTTTTGTAAGGCAGTAATACCTTTTTCCCTTTATCTCTTTTATAAAAAGCTCTTTTTCTAAAACCCCCTGGGCTTTTAAAAAGCCTTCTATGGGAAAGCCAGCCGGTGGTCCAATTATTTCCTTCTCTTTTTGTCTTCTCCCGAGACCTTTTATAATTAAAGCAAGCCTCCTTGGTGTAGCGTATGTCTTTATAGACTTAAAGGCAATCCCTTCATTTTCAAGGAAAGTTTGCATCTTTTCCTTTAATTGCTCCAATGCCTTATCAATCCATAGGGCTGGAATCTCCTCTACTCCGAGTTCCAATAAAAAATCCATAGCTTAATTTTTATCTAAAAATAAATCATTGTCAAGATTTTTTTAAAATTTTCCCAGATGGGTATAGACATACTTACCACCCTCAGGTGTAAGTCCAGTATGTTTAGCGATGCGCGCTAACATGCGAGGGCCGATTTCCTCTCGATCATGAAAGGCAAAAATGAAATCTGGCCAGCCAGAGCGAGATAAAACACGGTGTGATGTCCCAGCTTGACGCTTGATCGTCCAGCCGATTCGCAACAAAGCAGATAGAACCTTTTGTGCTTTGGTTGATGGCCATTGATTCATGCTGGCACTATAAAAACACCACGGAGTTCTGGAATTTCCTCTCCATGTTCGAGCCGATTGGCCATTACCCGCAAGGATAAAGCTTCAACCTTGGAGATAGCATCCTCTTTAGTCTCTCCATACGCCATCACACCAGGTAGATCAGGTACTTCAGCTATCCACCTACCATCTTCTTCCCGTTCAATTTCGATATTCACTGATTACACCTCTGTTTAGTTCAATCTTAACTGCCTAACGATTGAGCTCACCTGCCGCCTTTGGCGGTCGGCTGCAGCAATGGGTTATATGGCATTAAATTATTTCTCTAGCGATTTACGGAAGCAACGAATTTGCCCTACCTCTTCAAAACCCAGAGCCTTGTGAATTCTAACGCTGACCTCATTGTCAAGTTCAGCATCAGAAGCAAACTCAATACAACCTTTACTTCGAGCCCAATCCTCTGCGGCTGCAACAAGTGCTCGGCTAATCCCTTGGCCCCGAGCTTCCTCTTCAACATACAACCCCTCTAAGTAAGCAACCCTGTCAGTAACACATCCTTCAGCATAAGCCCTTATTGAAACTTCAATAAATCCTTTGAGAACACCATCTTCATCAGCAACAAGCACTGTTTCAGGCTCCCGAAGGGACCCAGCAAAGAAACGATCAATTTCGTTTGCGTGCGTTGAATCATCTCCTGGCCATAGAGCACATCTCATGCGCATCCATTGAGAACGATCTAACTTTGTGACAGGTCGAATCTTCATGTCATCTTAACGCCGTATAACGATTGAGCTCACCTGCCCGAGCGAAGCGAGGGTCAGGTGCAGCGATTTGTTAGGTTCTTTTAGAAAGCATCTTAATAATGTGCTTTGCCAACTGGTCTTTAATTTCCCTGTGTCGGGGAACAGGCTGAGATATTTTGGTCTCTGGATTCTGGTACCAATCGTGTCTTCTACCAGGCCGGATTAGCATACAGCCCATTTCTTGAAGTTTCTTTATTAGATCGATTCTCTTCATGCAACTTCCAGTTCTGCCATTTTCCGAACACAGGGAATACTTCCACTCGTCACTTCCTTATAGATATCTTTCAAATTTTCTTCTAACTCTTCAAGTGTTTCTCCCTGCGTCATGTAGTCAGGATAGTCCTCCAAGTACCCCAGCCACATATCTTCATCTTGCCAGTAAGTAAATCTTACCTTGCCCATTTTGTTCCTCCTTTTTGAACCTAACCTTAGATTATACTGCCTATTGGCAGTTTTATATTACTGCATTATTATAGTATCTTCCATTACTTAGTGCAAAAATAGTATTTAAGAAATTTTGAATTCTAAATTTTGAATTTTGAATTGAAAAAGGTTAAGTTTTATAAAATTTTGAATTCTAAATTTTGAATTT
>JBFLYE010000054.1 GCA_040756715.1 bacterium | reverse complement strand
AGGCAAGTTTAAGCCTTAATTTGTCCCTGTCAGCTATAGGAACCTTGATGGTTGTTCCCTCCAATTTATATGGTTGTTTCCATTCCTCAAACTTGCTTGCGATTCTTCCTGCCTCCTCAGGGGATATATTTGTATATAAATCAGCATATTCTGCCCTGGTTATGTATGAAATAAGAAAAAGAAGGAGGATAAAGGAAAGCAATCCACCGCCTACAATGGTAATTTTCTCTCCCCTTGTCCAGCTTTTCCAAAGGGCTGTTATCTGCTCAAAAAACCTACCCACATTTTTATTTTATGTTCCTTTAAAAATAAAGTCAAGCAAAATTATCGTATATATACACTTTATCTAATCCTCCTTGTTAGATATTCCTCTGTCCTTTTATCAGATGGAACGGTAAAGATTTTTTCTGTTTTCCCGAATTCAATTAGCTCGCCTAGGTATAGAAATGCGGTAAAATCAGAGACCCTTGCTGCCTGTTCAATATTGTGGGTAACAATGAGGATGGTCACGCTTTCCTTTAGCTTTATGATTAGCTCTTCTATAGAAGATGTAGCCTTTGGATCTAGGGCAGATGTAGGCTCATCAAGCAATAATATCTCTGGGTTCAGGCTCAAAGCCCTTGCTATACAAAGCCTTTGCTGCTGACCACCCGATAAAAATGTTCCCCTTTTATGCAGACAATTACAAACTTCATCCCATAAGGCCACCTTTCTTAAGGATTCTTCAACAATTCTCTCCCTCTCAGAGCTATTTATCTTTATCCCATTTAGCTTATAACCTGCA
This sequence comes from bacterium, assembly GCA_040756715.1. Lineage (NCBI taxonomy): Bacteria > bacterium. The sequence continues at coordinate 7,792 of JBFLYE010000054.1, read as the reverse complement.
ATGACATTATCGTATATACTCATTGTGGGAAATGGGTTTGGCCTTTGAAAGACCATCCCTGTTTTTCTCCTTGCAATTATAGGATCAAGGCTATACACATCTTCACCCTGCAGAAAGACCTTGCCCTCTATCTTTGCATCTTCTATAAGCTCATGCATTCTGTTGATACACCTTATTAGGGTTGTCTTTCCACAACCCGATGGCCCCATAATTGCTATTACATTGTTATAAGGTAAGGAGAGGTTTATATCCTTTAAAACACAATGCTCTCCAAAATAGGCATAAAGGCCCTCTATTTTTAAAACTGTATTTTCCATTTTTTTACAACTAACTTAGCTATTATATTTAAGATTAAAACAAGTGAGACTAAAATAAGGGAAGCCCCCCAGGCTTGTGATATCCAATCAGAATACGGCGATGTAGCATAATTAAAGATAAGTAGGGGAAGGGAGTTTATTGGCTTTGAAATATCAAGATTCATAAAGCAAGAGCCAAATGCTGTAAGGAGAAGGGGTGCTGTCTCCCCAGAGACCCTTGCTATACTTAAAAGGATTCCTGTCAAAATTCCAGAAAAGCCTGCTGGCAGAATAACCTTTAGGATTGTCTTGTAATATGGAACGCCAAGCGCTAATGATGCCTCCTTTAGGAAATATGGAATAAGCTTTAGGGTTTCCTCGGTTGATTTTATGATAACAGGAAGCATTATTATTCCCAAAGCAAAACCACCCGATATAGCAGAAAATCCTTTCATTGGAACAACAATTAAGAGATAGACAATTATTCCAATAACAATGGATGGAATCCCTTGTAAGACCTCAACACATAGCCTTACAAAATATACCAGCCTTCCTTTAGATTCAGAAAGATATATTCCAGCTAGAATGCCTAAAGGAATAGAAAATATCCCTGCAAGGATAATTAAAATAAATGTTCCCACAATGGCATTTAAAATCTGGGAAGTAAAAAGAAAATCCAAAGAAGATATGCCATTTTTGAATATAAAAAAGAGAATGAGAAACAAAGGAATAATTGAGAAAATAGAGAATAAAACTATAGCTCCCAAAAAAAGCCTGTTCTTGATTATTCTGATTAACATTTTACCCTTCCTACCATATAACTTCCCATAATATTTACAATTGTTGTTAATATAAATAGAACAAGCCCTATCTCAATCAATGAGGAAAGGTATAATTTTCCTGTTGCCTCGGTTATCTCATTTGCAATGACAGATGCCATAGTATTCCCCGGGTTAAAAATATTCTTTGGCAAAAGGGCCGAATTCCCAATTACCATCGTAACCGCCATTGTCTCTCCCAATGCCCTTCCCAAAGAGAGCAAAAATCCTGCAAATAGCCCTCCCTTTGCATAGGGCAGAATAACCTTTCTTATAACCTCATACCTTGTTGCACCCAGGGAATAACCTGCTTCTTTAATCTCAGATGGAACAAGGCTGATTACCTCCCTTCCAATGGATGCTGAATATGGAATTATCATAATGGAAAGAACAAGGGAGGCGGTGAGAATAGAAACACCATATGGCGTTATTCCTAAAAAAACCTCTATTTTTTGCACAATTGGAACAAGAAAGAAGAGCCCCCAAAATCCATAAATTACAGAGGGAATGCCGGCAAGGAGGTCAATTAAACCCTTAAGAAGAAATGGCAGGATTCCTTTTTTGAGGTATTCTCCAATAAGAATAGATATGGAGAGGGAGAAGAAAAAGGAGAGAAAAAGTGCCAATCCTGCTGTAATGAGCGTTCCAAGAAGAAATGGAAAACAGCCATATTGAGAAAATACCGGATCCCATATTTTTCCTGATAAAAATCCTAGACCAAAGGCTTTAATGCTTGGAAAAGAAGAGACAATAAGTGTCAAAAAAATAGTAAAGAGGAGGGCTATTATAAACAAGCCTGAAAGGAAGAGAATTTTCTTAAAAATTAGCTCCTTGTTTGAGTAATGGTCTACCATTATAACTTATTAAGCTTATTATCGCCTCTGCTTTCTTTATTACAGGGGTTGGAAGGGGTGCATAGTGAAGGGGTTTTGTATATTCCTGACCTTTATGGGTCATCCACCAAATTAGCTTTGCAAGCTCTTTCCCCTTTTTTTCTTCCCCTTGCTCCTTATAAACCAAAATCCAGGTAAAGCCCGATATTGGATAGCCAAGAGGATTATCTGTGTTCACTATTGATATTCTTGTATCTTGTGGAATCTCTATATCTCCTGCCAGAGAGACAGAAGAAATATCTGGCTCTATAAAATTTCCCTTTTTGTTTTTTATAATAGCATAAGGCAAATTTTGCTCCATTGCATAGGTAAGCTCAATATATCCAATGCTTCCGCTCATTTGTTTAATCAAAGATGTAACCCCTGCATTTCCCTTTCCTCCCAATCCTATTTTCCAATTAACCATTAAGCCTTTCTCTATATTTTTCTCCCAATCCTTACTAATCTTTGAAAGGTAATCGGTAAATATAAATGTTGTTCCCGAGGCATCAGAGCGTCTTATAACAATTATGTCCTTATTTGGCAAAGCTACATTAGGATTTATCTCTTTAATTCTCTTGTCATTCCATTTTTTAATTTTTCCTAAAAATATATCAGCAATGACATTGGGTATAAGCTTAATTTTAGGATTACCTGGTAGATTATAGGTTATAACCACAGCGCCCATGCAAATCGGAATATGAAGGATATCAGGGCTTTCTTTAAGCTCTTTGTCGCTCATAAATACATCAGAGGCTCCAAAATCAACGGTTTTAGCTAGAAGCTGCCTTATCCCTCCGCCAGAGCCTATTGCCTGATAATTTATCCTTACATTAAATTCCTTGTAATACCCCTCAAACATCTTTGAATAAAGTGGATAGGGAAAGCTTGCACCTGCACCTTGTAGCTCTATTTTACGAAGATTACAGGCTGCCAGCAGCAGGGCTAGAAGAAGCAATATTTTCATCTTAAATCCTAAATCTTAAAAATCCTAAATTTCCTTATGTTCCCTTTTCCCAATCTGAAAGATAGCTTATTTGCTCCTCTGTTAAATTGTCTATGCTTACACCAAGGGATAAAAGTTTAAGCCTTGCTATCTCTTTATCCTGCTCAAGGGGAACATCGTAGACCCTTTTTTCAAGCTTTCCTTTATTCTTTACTAAAAATTCGCAGGCTAAGGCTTGATTTGCAAATGACATATCCATAACCGAGGATGGATGACCCTCTGCTGAAACAAGGTTTATCAGCCTGCCATCCCCAAGCAAATTTATCTTCCTTCCATCCTGCAGGGTATATTCATCAACAAAATCACGAATCTTTCTTTTTTCTACAGAAAGTCCCTCAAGTGCTGGAATATCAATTTCAACATTGAAGTGTCCTGTATTGGCAAGGATTACATTATCCTTCATTACGCTAAAATGCTCCTTTCTTATGACATTTATATTCCCGGTTACTGTGATGAATATATCGCCAATTTTTGAAGCCTCCATTATTGGCATTACAGAATATCCATCCATAACCGCCTCTAATGCCTTTAAGGGGTCTGTCTCTACAATAATAACATTCGCACCCATTCCCCTTGCCCTCATAGAAAGCCCCCTTCCACACCATCCATATCCACAAATAACAAACCTGCTACCACAAAGCAACCTATTGGTTGCCCTTAATATGCCATCTATGGTTGATTGTCCTGTTCCATACCTATTGTCAAAAAAGTGCTTTGTTTGGGCATCATTTACAGCAATAATGGGATAGAGGAGGAGTTTGTTCTTCTCTAAGCTTCTTAACCTTATTACGCCTGTTGTTGTCTCCTCACTTCCTCCAATTATATTTTCTACCAAGTTTTGCCTTTCCTTATGGATTACAGAGACAAGGTCAGCACCATCATCCATTGTAATGTTTGGTTTTTTGTCTAAACAAGCGTTTATATGGCTATAATATGTTTTATTGTCCTCGCCACACTTTGCAAATACAGGAATTCCAAGTGAGACAAGATATGCGGCAATATCATCCTGGGTTGACAATGGGTTTGAGGCGCATAATAAAACATCAGCACCACCAGCCTTTAATGTCTTGCATAGATTTGCTGTCTCTGATGTTACATGAAGGCAACAGGCTATCTTTATACCAGAGAAAGGCTTTTCTTTTAAAAACCCCTCTTTTATCATAGAAAGAACGCTCATTTGAGCACCTGCCCACTCTGCCCTCAATCTTCCCTTTTCCTTTAACCCAAGATTGGTGATATCATAATCCATTTAAATCCTCCTTAACGATAATAATATAGAATAAGGAAAGAAAATTTGCAAGAAAAATAAGGAAGTTAAAACACATCCGAGAATTTTATTGCTTAAAATTCAGGTTTTTGTCTAAAATATACCTATGAATGAGCTTTTATTTAAGGATGGGCTAATTCCAGCCATTATAGTTGATGAGGAAACAGATGAGGTCCTAATGCTTGCCTATATGAATGAGGAATCCCTTAAGAAGACAATTGAAGAGGGAAGAACCTGGTTCTTTAGTAGAACAAGGAATAAGCTATGGCTAAAGGGAGAAACCTCTGGATGTTTTCAGGATGTTTCAAGCATCTATGTAGATTGTGATAGGGATACATTGCTTATAAAGGTTTCCCAAACAGGCAATGCCTGCCATACAGGAAATAGAACCTGCTTTTTTGAAAAGCTACACCAAAGAAGGGATGTTGTCCAAAAAGGCATTCTGTCCGAGCTCTATAATGTTATCCTTTTGAGAAAGAAAAATCCAAAGGAGGGTTCGTATACCACGAGATTATTCAGGGAAGGAAAGGCAAAGATATACGAGAAGTTAAGGGAGGAGCTAGAAGAGGTAATATTAGAAGGAGAAAAGGATAATAAAGATGGAATAATTTACGAAACCGCTGACCTCTTGTATCATCTTTTTGTCCTCCTTGGTTTTCATGAAATAAATCCAAACGATGTCCTCTCTGAGCTTAAGAAAAGAAGGAAATAAGCATTGTAGAGTTTATTGCGTTCATCAAGCTAATATAGAGGAGCTTAAACATATCCAATTTTTAAAAATAAGGTAAAAATTTACTTTTTTACAATTTAAAATTATAATTTATAGACCAAAATGAAAAAGGGTGATATTGAGAGATTTAAACAAAGGCTATTAGCCATTAGAAAGGAGCACCTTAAAGAAAAAGAAATCCTTGAAGCCGAGTATCTCCATAAACAGGTGCGAGAGAAAACAAGTAATCTTTCCGCATACCCCATCCACATTGCTGATATATCAGGGGATGTATATGAACAGGAAAAGGAAATTTCCATTATTGAGAATATCTCAAACACCATTCAGGAAATAGATAGTGCTATGTTAAGGATAGAGGATGGAACCTATGGTATCTGTGAAGGTTGCAAAAAAGGGATAGCAATAGAAAGGCTTGAGATTATCCCATTTACAAGGCTCTGCATCAAATGTCAGAAGGAAAAAGGGGCTTAAAGCGTTGTGTGTTTATCCTTAAAGTTGAGATTAAACTATGCCCACAGGATCCATATCCTTAATAAGGTCAACCCCAGAGGGAAGCTTAAAGCTTGAAAGGGCTTTTGAAAGGAGGTTTTGCATCTTTTTATAATCCCTTGCTTTAAGGAGAATTTGAAAGCGATATTGCCTTTTTATCTTTGGGATAAAATATGGAGCAGGTCCTAAAATAATTACACCATCATTATTGTTTGATTTAAGGCAATTAAAAAGGGAATTTGCCGCATCTAATGCATCCTTTTCATCATCAGAGAGCAAGACAAGGGAAAGAAGCCTTGAAAACGGCGGATAAAAAAGCTCCTTTCTGTATTTTATCTCCTCTTGAAAGAATAGGGAATAATTCTGATGCACAGCGGTTTGAATGGCATAATGACCTGGGTTGTATGTCTGGATAATCACCCTTCCCTCCTTTGTTCCCCTTCCTGACCTTCCGGCAACCTGGGTAAGTAAAGAAAAGGTTTTCTCCCCTGCCCTAAAATCAGGAAGGGAAAGGCTTACATCAGAAGATATAACACCAACCAAAAGGACATTGGGAAAATCAAGCCCTTTTGAGATCATCTGGGTTCCTACCAAAATATCCGCTTCATTCCTTTCAAACCTTGAAAGGATTTCATTATGGGAGCCCCTTTTCTTTGTTGTATCTATATCCATCCTTAAAATCCTGGCTGAAGGGAAAAGGCTTTTTATCTCATTCTCTATCCTCTGTGTTCCAAAACCAGAAAACTTAAGCCTACTACCCTTACATTTTGGACAAATATCAAATGCTCGTCTTCTGTATCCACAATAATGACATTTAAGGCTTTTGTCCTGTGAATGAAAGGTTAAGGTAATATCACAATTTACACACCCTGGGATAAATCCACAATCATAGCACATAAGGAAATTTGAATAGCCCCTTCTATTAAGAAGGAGGATAATTTGGCCATTTTCTTTTAAGGTATAAAAAATGGCATCCTTAAGACGGCTGCTAAATATTGTCTCCTTTTTTTCACCTCGCATATCCACAATCTCAACCAGAGGAAGGGGCCTTTTTTCAATCCTGTTTGGCAAATGAAGGAGGGTATACTTGCTTTGGGCATTATAGAATGATTCTAATGAAGGGGTTGCACTTCCTAAAATACACACGCAATTTTCTATCTTTGCCCTCATAATCGCTAAATCCCTTGCATTGTATCTCGGATTGCTTTCCTGTTTATACGAGGTGGATTGCTCCTCATCAACAATTATCAGCCTTAAATTCCTTGCGGGAGCAAATAGGGCGCTTCTTGCCCCAACCACAATAGATGCCTCTTTTATCCTTATCCTTTGCCATTCAATAAACCTCTGTTTTCCTGTAAGCCTTGAATGAAGAATGGCAGATTTATTCCCAAACCTTGCCTTAAATCTATTTATCATCTGTGGGGTAAGGGATATTTCTGGGACAAGGACAATAGCAGAGCCATTATTCTCAATTACCTTCTGGATTACCTGAAGATAGACCTCTGTCTTTCCACTTCCGGTTACCCCATATAAAAGGAATGTAGCAAATTTTCTTGCCTTAATTGACCTGCATATCTCTGATATGGCATATCCCTGCTCCTTGTTTGGGGTAAAGGCTGGTTTTAAACAAAGAATTTCTTCGGCTTTTTCTTCCAAGGGATACCTTTTTATTTTACCCTTAGGAATAAGCAAAGATAGGGCATCGCCAAAAGAGGCAAGATAATATGATGATATCCAACGGCAAAGCTCTATAAGGGGGGCATCAATTAAAGGCTCATCATCAAGGATTGCAATGATGTCCTTTATTTCCTTTTCATAATCTTTTATTTCGCATTTTTCTATAAGCCATCCTACCACCTCCCTGTTCCTTAAAGGAACAAGAACCCTCTTTCCCATCTCTGCAAAGGTTTCTAATTCCTCTGGAATGTTATATGTATAGAGATTTTCGCTCTTAATCCTTAAGGCAACCTTAGCATACATATTGCAATGATAGGCTTTTATTTTTTTCTTGTCAAGTTTTGTGAAGAAGAGCAAAATTTAGAAGTGATATTTGGTATAACCCTAAAAAGGTTTTTCCCTTGGCAATCAGAAAGCCCTAATTATATCAGGGAATTTAAGGGAAAGGAATCATTTATCTCTGGAATTTTACCAGACAGCTTAAAAGAAAAGTTTATGAAAGCTACTATAGTATCTTCCATCACTTAGTGCAAAAATAGATAGGGTATGTTTATCTGTTTAAAATTCATCCACCTTTTAAGAAATTTTGAATTCTAAATTTTGAATTTTGAATTGAAGGTTTAAGTTTTATAAAATT
>JBFLYE010000053.1 GCA_040756715.1 bacterium | reverse complement strand
ATCCGAAATTCACTCTATCACCTTTGGAACCTTAAATTGGTTATCCTCAATGTATTTTGAAAGGCTTGAAATGGATGAAAGACCTGGTTTTACCTCATCTGGTCTCATCCGCCTTTCTTTTTCTTCTAAGTAAAAAGGCGCATCTTCTAAAACCTCGCTAATCTTTGAAATGTATTCAATGATTTTTGTCAATTCCTTTGTTAGCTTTTCTTCCTCATCCGGGGTAAGGTAAATATTGGAAAGGCCTGCGATGTATCTTATAACCTCTCTATCCATCTTAAAACCTCCTGATATATTGCCCCCCTCCTTAATATCTTTGGTTTTTCTGTCATATCAATAATTGTTGATGCAATACCTAAATTTGCATCTCCTCCATCAATGATAACATCAATACAAGAAGAAAGGCAAGCACAAACCTCATCTGCTTTTATTGCCTCTTTTTCCTTTGATATATTTGCCGATGTTGCTGCAATTGGTCCCTTAAGGCTTTTTAACAACAAAAGGGGGATTGGATGATTAGGAACCCTTAAGGCAATTTTAGGACCAACCCACAAGAATTCAGGAGAGGAATAAAGGATAATTGTAAGTGGGCCTGGCCAGAACCTTTCTGCCATTTTAAAAGCCTCCTTTGAAACATTCCCTGTCATCATTTCTAAATATGAAATATCTCCTATTAAAAATGGAATTGGCTTGTCTTCTTCCCTCTTTTTTATCTTATAAATCTTATAATATGCCCCTTTATTCTTTCCATCCACGCCTATTCCATAGACTGTATCTGTTGGAAAGGCAATTATCCCTCCATTTTTTAAACAAGAAACAGCAATTTCTATTTCATTTTCCTTTATCTTTAACATAAAAGATAATAAAAGAAAATACCATCCCTTAATTCTGGATAGCCCGTTTTTAGATCTCTAAATTTTAAGAGGTTTCCTTGCTTTTGATAGCGAATACAAAGGGGGAATAGTATCTCTGGATTGTTTGTTTTCTTTAATTCTTCTTCGTAATATAATTGTCCCTCTTTAAATTCCCATTTTAAAAAGCATCCTTTTGCAGTTTTAAGGTCTAAGAAGGCTGGATATAAAAATAAAAGAAGGAAAAATATACTCTTTTTCATTCATAAGACCTAAAGAGCTTTCCCCATTCTGTTTTCATAAATTTATTTATCCTTATTCTTCCAATTGTTGGATACCAAAGGATGTCGTGATAGAAATTTGAGGCAATTGGTGCCCAACGCCATAATGGTGAATGAAGAAGGATTCTTTCAAACCTTTGTAAAAATCCCTTTCTAATCATTTGGTCAACAAAGATAACAGGGCTTCTTTTTACCTTAAAATTCCAATTTTCATTGATTGTATCAATATCTCCAACAAGCTCTATATCCTTGATCTTACCAACACCGAGACCCATATCATTAGCCATTTTAATATATGGAATCTCCATTGGTTCAAATCCCATAAGCTTTGCTGATACAGCATCTATCGCAACCGAATCAGATGATGCCAATAGGACATTTTTTATCCTAGGAATCATAGTCCTAGGACCTGCACCATCTCCAGCAACACACCCATCCATTACAGCAAAAATACCAGGGTGAAGCTCTTTTTGCATAATAAGCAAGTCAACCAATGCCTCGTGGATGTATTTATGGGCATAGTGCCTGAATTCCTTTAGTAAGCCACCAAAGGCATTTTTTATAGCCCCTGTTGTAATTGAGTGTCCATGCGTCTTTATGGTTGGAAGATGTAGAATATCTTTTCCTATAAACATCTTTGGGATTAAAATACCTTCGGGAAATATCTTATCTATTACAAGAAGCCTTTCTTTAAACTTAAAAACCGTCCATTCTACCTCAGGAAGGCTTATAAATTTTAAGTGGTATTTCTTTAAGATAGAGAGCCATTTATTATCAGATGCTCCCTTTAAGGTGTTTGTAACCACGGTTTTATTCTCAACGGGAAATAGCTTTGAGGGAAGAAAACCATCCTCAATAAGGCAATTTAAAACACCATCAAGCTGCCAGGGTTCTGTTGAACAAGATGGAAAGTATTTCGTCCAGGAGAGATTGAGTTTAAGAATAAGGTCTCTTTCGCAAGAAAGGCATTTTTCATATTCAACCAAGTGAATGAGCCTTTTATAATCATCAATAATGGTTTGAGGGGATGTTTTAAGAATGGCAACCTTAGGCATTCCAAAGCACCAAAGCACCAAAGCACCAAAACACCAGTAAAATTCTTGCTAAATCCTTACTTAAATATTGCATTGGCTAAAGATTCGGTAAGCTCTTTTATCAAAGAAAGCTTTACCTTATTATCGGGGTTTATTCTTGGAATTATTTTTTCAATCTTATCTGCTGTGGTTAATGTGTCCCAGGAGACAGAAAGAATGGGAATTTTTCTTATTTCTGCCTTTCTTATAACCTCGGGCGAGGGAATAATATCGCCTGTGGTAATAATGCAGGATGTATCCTCTGTTAAGGCTGAAAGAATAAGGTCTGTCCTGTCTCCTCCCGTAATTACTGCCTTTTTATCTGTTCTTTCAAAATATCCTAAGGCATATTGAGGGGTCATTGCTCCCACGAGGATATGCTCAACCATTTTTGAAATGCCATCCTCTCCGGCTAAGAGATTTGCATCCAATGCCTCGTGAATTTGGGATACAGAGAGGGAAAAAAATTCCTCCCTTTTTGGAATAATTCCTAAAAATTCACCTTTAATTGTTTGAGAAGCCTTATTTAATACCACACCAAGGATAGCCTCGCCTCCTAATTCCTTTAAAAATGCCATTTCATCTTCCCATCCATTCTTTTCCTCAATAACAAGAAGGATTTTTGTATTTAATGCTTTGGCAATATGAAATGCCCCTAAGTGCTTTTTTTCTCCCCTTACAAGGTCTGATTCAATAATTATGTAATCTTTGTCTTCTGATATTTTATTATAAGCCTCTTTTATTTTTTCTAGAGAAATATCTTTTTCGGGAAAGAAAAGACCAGGGCATATTTCTTCATCAGAGAAAGAAAGCTTGCATATCTCCTTCATCAAGGGGATATCTTCATCAATCATTTTGCCACCCATAAGCCTCCTTTCACCAATTGGCTTAAAATACCCGCAATTCTTAAGGTTTAATGCAAAACCTATAGACAAAAAACTTTTTCCACACCTTCCTATTCCCGAAACAATAATAGACTTCATTTTTTAAAAAAATAATATCATTCAAAATTCTTTTCTGTCAAGAAAATTCTATTTTTTTAATTTAACGATAGCAAGAAATACCTTTATCTTTGGATATGGCCTTAAAACCCCCTTTAAAAGGCTATGTCCAAAGATAAGGTAAATTATGGAGAGAAAATGTTTTTATTTTAAATTAAGATAAAAATCCTTTACAAAAAATCTATCTTTTTTTAAACTAACATTATGGAAACAAGAGAAATTGCCAAAAAAGCCAAAGAGGTCTCCTATAAACTCCTTAGTCTTTCCTCAAAGGAAAAGGATGATATTCTTTTTAAAATAGCAAGTAAAATTTCTGAAAAAGAAAAAGCTCTGCTTAAGGAGAATGAGAAGGATTTAAGCTATGCAAAAGGAATAGGTCTCTCTTCTGCCTTGACAGATAGGCTTTTGCTTAATGAAAAAAGGGTAGGGGATATGGTTTCTGGAATTAGAGCTGTTGCCTTACTTCCCGACCCTGTTTTTGAGATCTATGATCTGACAAGGAGACCGAATGGGATGCTAGTTGGAAAAATGAGGCACCCTTTAGGTGTAATTGGGATAATCTATGAGGCAAGGCCAAATGTTACAGCCGATGCCTTTTCTCTCTGCTTTAAATCTTCTAATTCTGTAATATTAAAAGGTGGATCTGAGGCTTTAAATTCCAATAAATTTATTGTCAATCTTATAAAGGATGCTTTGGGAGATTTAAAGGACGCCATAGGGTTTATTGAGGAAAGAGAAGGCGTTAAGGAGTTAGCATCCCTTAAAGAATACATAGATTGCATAATATTACGGGGAGGAAGAAGGCTTATTGAAGAAATTGGAGAAGGAGCAAAGGTTCCTATTATTAGCCATGGAGAGGGGATATGCCATGTCTATATTGATAATGAGGCAGACCTTAAAATGGCAGAAGATATAGCTTATAATGCCAAAGTTCAAAGACCAGGGGTTTGTAATGCAATGGAGACATTGCTTGTTCACTCTGATATTGCAAGAGATATTCTACCAAATTTAATAAAAAGATTGAAGGATGCAGGATGTGAAATAAGGGGAGATGAAAGGGTAAGGGAGATTGTCCAAGATATTATTCCTGCCACAGAGGATGATTGGAAAACAGAATATTTAAGCCTTATTTTATCCATAAAAGTCGTTTCCTCTTTGGATGAGGCAATATTTCATATAAATCATTATGGCTCGCACCATTCTGACTCCATTATAACAAATTCTTATAGTAAAACTTTAAGATTTCTTAAGGAGATTGATTCTGCTAGTGTCTATGTAAATGTCTCAACCAGGTTCACCGATGGATTTGAATTTGGCTTAGGGGCTGAAATCGGCATATCAACCCAAAAGCTCCATGCCAGGGGTCCAATGGGGCTAAAAGAGCTTACATCCTCAAAATTCGTCATTTTTGGAGAGGGTCAGATTAGAAAATAAATTTTTTTGGCAGAATGAAGTTAAATGAAAACACTCTCACCCGATACACTGCCTATATTTCTACACCTGAAGATACTATCTTAAGTAAATTGCAATGGTATAAAATGGGTGGCGAGGTATCGGATAGAGAGTGGAGTGATGTATTAGGGGTATTGAAGGTGCAGGGGAGGCGATTGGATATTGTTGGGCAGATAAATTGAATTTAAAACATTTGTTGAAGAAAAGTCTGGAGGAAGCTGGAATAGAGGGATAAAATTATGAAGATTGGAATAATGGGTGGTGTATTTGACCCTGTCCATTTTGGCCATCTCCAAGCCGCAGAAATAGTTAAAGAAAAACTTGAACTTGAAATGGTTTTGTTTGTTCCATCAGGTATTCCTCCACATAAACCAAAACCAATTGCAAATTCAAAAGATAGATTTAAGATGTTAAAGTTATCCTTAAAGAATAATAAATCATTTATTCCAGTGAACCTTGAAATTAAAAAAGGGGGATATTCATATACAATAGATACAATTAGGGAGATAAAATCTATTTATGGCGATAAAAACGATTATTATTTTATCATAGGCACAGATACAATCCCCGAGCTTTGTAAGTGGAAGGATATAGAAAAGCTCTTTGGGATGATAAAATTTGTTGCCGTAACCAGAGAGGGGTTTAAAATTAAAGTCAAAAGTCAAAAGTCAAAAGTCAAAATTGCAAGTCAAAATTCAAAAATAGAGTTGGTTGAATTTCCCACATTGCCTGTTTCATCAAGCCTTATAAGGGAGAGGATAAAAAAGGGGCTTTCTATAAAATATTTGCTTCCCGATGATGTAGAAAGGTATATTCAAGAAAAGGGGCTTTACTTTATAAAATTTTGAATTCTAAATTTTGAATTTTGGATTGAAGGGTAAGTTTTATAAAATTTTTCCCCTTTTAATTCAAAATTCAACATTCAAAATTCAAAATTTTATATAAAGTTTTCCTTAAGAT
>JBFLYE010000052.1 GCA_040756715.1 bacterium | reverse complement strand
TTCCATCTATCTCCCAGATATAGGTTGTAATTGTCCCATCTAGGTCATAAGAGCTTGAGCCATCTAAGCTTATTGGCATTCCTTCATAGCCAGTTAATCTTCCTGTGATTACAGGAATAGGTGGTTTGTTTTCTACCCCTCCACAAGACCAGGAAATTGCTTTTACCCCTTCGGCTATTTTTTTAAGCCCTTGGGTTTGTAGGTCTATGGTATAAAGGTCGTTATTGAAGATAAAGGCAAGGGATTTTCCATCAGGTGAGAACTTGGGTTTTGTTCCTTCCGTTATCTTTGTTTTATTGGAACCATCTAGTTTCATTGTGTAGATGGTATTGTTTGAATTATAGGCAATGGTTTCTCCATCAGGGGAAAAGGTTGGTTCTATATCATCAATATCATTGCTGGTTAGTTGCCTAATGTTTGTTCCATCTTTGTTCATTAGGAATATCTCATAGTCAGAACCTAGCCTTGAGAAAACAATTCTTGTTCCATCTGGTGAAAAGGATGGATAGTCTCCTTTTGCTACTTGTTTTTGGTCTGAGCCATCTTGGTTCATTGTCCAGATATAATTATCCCTTGAAAATACAATCCTTCCATCGGGAGAGAAGCTTGGGTGGTCATCATTGTTTGTGTTGTTGGTTAGCTGGGTGGTTATTTTTGAGGAAAGGTCTAAGATGAATATCTCTTGGTTTGAAGAGTAGACGAGAAGCTTTCCATCAAAGGAAGTCTCCAGGTTTGATATTTCTCCTTCAAAAATCTTTCTTTGAATTGAACCATCTGCATTTTGAAAGTAAATTCCATCATCCTTTGCAATAGCAAATAACCCCCCTTGTTCTCCAATATAGGCTAGTTTAAGCTCAATTGTTGTTGTCTTATTTTCTTCTATTATAATATCTTCTTGGTAAAATCCTGTCTTGTATCCCTTCTTCAATGCCTTTAGCCTATAGATTCCTAGGGGGATGTTTTCTATTATAAAATAGCCATTGTTGTCTGTCATAGCAGTTCTTACAACTATTTCATCCTTAAGGAGATTAACAATTCCTCCTTCTATATTAGAGCCTTTAAGATAGCCACTTATGTTTCCCAGCTTTAATTCCTCCTTTTTCCTCAATACTACTTCCTTTTCAGAATAAGGATTATTGGTAAGCCTTTCTATATTCGTCCCCTCAGGGTTCATCACATAAAGCCTATCCTTTCCATCTTTATTTGAAATAAAGGCTATCCTTCCATCCTCTAAGAATCTTCCTGCATAAGCATCTGATTGGGCTCCAGTAATAAGACCGGTTATTCCTGTTCCATCTTGGTTCATCATATAAAGGTCATAGTCATAAATCCCTCCTCCTAAATAGTCTCTTGCACTAAAAAGTAGTTCTTTATCATTTATATCTGTAATGAATTTGGGACGCCCATCTTTTGTCTCAGTTAGCTTTCTAAGATTAGAACCATCCTGGCTTATAGAGTATATCTCATAATAGAAGTGTGGCTTTCCATCTTCTATCTCCTTAATAATTGCCGTAAAGAATATTTCACCTGTGGGAGAAAACCTTATTGTTCTAAAATACGCTGGATAAATGTCTTTTGTTATATTTCCTTCAATAAGCTTTTTCTTATTTCCTCCCTCAATATCCATAATCCAGATTGATTCTTTGAGGAATTTATTTATATCACTTCCCTCATAATCCTGTTGATAATATATAACCCTTTTTCCATCAGGCGAGATGTCATGGAAAAATTCTATAGAAGATGGTGTATTGGTTAAGTTTGTCTTTGTTCCTCCCTTAAGGTCTAAAGACCAGATGTCTACTCCAGGATCTAGGTGTGGCACAGGTTTTGTTGAACTACAAAAGAACATTGTTTTCTCATCAGGGGTTACATTGCGATTTCCATCCCATTCCTCAGGGGAAAAAAGTTCTCCTGCCTCATCCTCAAAAAAGGGGCTGTTTGTCAGATTTGTTATGTTTGTTCCATCTAGCTTTATCTTAAATATATCAAAAAAATCTCCTAATGCTCTATGGAAGGAAATATCGTTCCCTTTAGGAAAGAAACCAATGTATATCTGTAATTCTGTATCATTTGTTATGTTTATTGATTCCTTTTTCTCGATATTCAAAAGGCATATATCCCCCTGATGATCTGGAACTAGGGAGATATAGGCAAGGTCGGGAATCATTATGTAGAATTGGTTGGTGGTATCTGGGTCTGGTTGTTCTGTATCTGGGTCTGAATCAAAGGTATTTCCTGCAAGGTCGGTTGCATCAGAGATTGAGAGGGTATGTGTTCCTTGGTATTCCTGATTTGTTGGAATAACAAACTCACCCCACCAGGCTGTGTTAGTATTTGACCAGCTTAAGAAGGAAATAGGATGGGAACTTGAGGTAAAGAATACATTAAGGGGTTTTTCTGTATCCAAAGGTTCATCAAAGGTTATCTTAAAGAAAAGGGATGTAAGGGTTCCAATAACCAATGGATTGCTGGTTATGTTTCCGCTAATATAGTCTTTTGAATACCTAGTCTTAAGATTGATGATATTCCCTTGGCTATTTTTTTCTCCTTGAAGGATTTCTACCTTGGTTATCTTGGGTGGGGAGGGGTCAAGGAGGAAAGAGTGATTTTGATCGGCACCACCTTTGTTGTTATCAGTACCATTCTCATCTTCGTAATACTTTCTTTCCCCACCGATGATTGCAACAACAGTTTTAGGATTGCCATCTAAGAGATTCTTGTCCTTGTCCTGGGTTTCAATTCTGATGGTATTCTCTCCATCGGATTCTTCTTTTGGGGGATTACAGCTTCCTTCCCAGGTTTGGTGATCTTTCCAATCTCCATTAAACTGATAGGCTGTATAAGGGGCATCCTTTCCAAAGGTAACCTTTATATCTGGCTTCTTATCAACCTCTATCCACATCTTCTCTGAGAATTCTATCCTAATCTTTATTTGAGATTCTCCATTGCAGGGCTTCTTTTCTGAAATCTCTTGCCAGGTTCTTGAAACAACCACTTCTACCCCATTAGGGCCAATTTTCTCCTTCTTCTCATCCCACCCTCCCCAATACCTGGTCCTCCCATCTTGAGTGATGGTCACCTTTTTGACAATAGGAGGGACAGTGTCTGGGACATCGATGGTGGATGGGAAGGGGTGGTTCCAGTGATTGCGGACCCAGGGGGCAGACATTAAATCCGCTGTGTCTGTTGTTGTAGAAGCTCCAAGCCCCCACCAACCTTCATTTACCTCATCTCCCTTATAAAACTCATTTGGAGATAAGCCTCCTTGTGAAACAGGGATAATCTTTTCAAAATCTGTGATGGATACATCAATGGAGTCAATGTTGTTTCTGCCTGGCACCCCAGGTATCCCGGTATTTCTACGCCAGTCAATCTTATTCAAATTGTTCCTTTTTCCATACATTGCATTCCCATCATTTCCTACATAGAATTTGGCTCTTTTATCTAATGTCTCCAAGAGACCAAACTTACCATTTTTAGTGAACTCAAGGTATTTTGCATCATCGGAATATCTTCCATATTTTTTGTCCTTAAAGCTCTCCTGATTATTCTCATCATGGCTATTTGAGGAGGCAAGAAGAGGGGTATAGCCATTCTCATCCTCAATTACTATTACATATACCCATTCCCAATCGTGCTCATGGGTTTGATTTGTATAATATGTATTTCTTGGAAGATAATGGTGATATTCAATTGTCCAGAATAAATCACCATCTTTGTCTTTATCTAAAAGCTTGAGATTATAGCTAGGAGATTTTCCTCCATAGATATATATGTTTGGTATCTGATTGCCTGTTCTCAGTCCAATTCCATCAACTTGGGCATAGTTTTTCCCGATTGTTCTCTACATCCATATCATCAAAATAATGGTAGATGGGAAATTCCCGATGATTTCCTTCTTCTCCTTGATTTGCCTCATAGTAGAATAATGGCAGGAAGTCTTGATAGCTGGGAGGCTCTTGGTAAGAGGCTTCTGTAATTTTCCCTAAGATAAACAATAAAGCTACTATCTTCTTCATTCGCTTTCCACCTCCTCGGTTAATCCAAATAGCTCTAATTTAAACTTAAACTTTTGGCCATTGCTTTCATAATAAATTAGCTTTAAGCCATATTCATCAGAGAATGGATTAAAGTCTTTCCATCTTTCATCTTGTTCCTCAAGATAGGGCTTAAGGATTTTATATAGCTCATTTCCATTGGTGATTTTGCCTTTTGGATAATATTCCTCTTTTGTATTATATTTATAATCATATAAAGCTGATTTAATTATCCAAGCACAATCATATAAAATCCCTTCTCCATAATGTTTTTCTATATAATATCTTTGTTCAGGAGAATAATAATATATGTCTCCACCCGCGAAACAAAAAAATGGCTTATCTTTATACTCTACAATCAAGGTTTTATATGCCCATAAGGTTAAATGAGGTTTTTCGTGTCTAGAAACTATCATTATAAGTTGCAAAGATGTTGGAGCATATTTACTTTCTGGATATCTTTTTACCACTTCAACATAGGCATCTATATATTTCTCGGGATATTCACCAGGGGAAAAATCAGAGCATCCCAAGCCGCACCAATTCAGCCCTATACTAAAATACACCCATTCTCCCAACTCACTCTTGGGATAATCTTTATAAAGCCTCTCTGCATACTTCATTGCCCTTTTATAATTCTCATCCAATACCTCTCCCTTTGGATAGCTTCTTGTTTGAATCAATAGATTTATAATCTCAAAAAGACAATCATCCGCTACCTCACTCTTTGGATATTTATTTGTCAAAGCTTCATATCTTTTGATCATTTCTTCCGCTTTAAGCCCCTCTTTATTTATCTTTATCTTCTCAAACTTGGCTATCTCTGTTTCAGGATATTTATCAATCAATATATTGGCGTATCTTGTAGTCTGAGATTGAATCTCTTTTCCCTGTTCTTTTGTGATAAAATCGCTCATTTTGAGGTTTTCTAATACCTTTATCGCCTCAAAGAGAGAAAGATCAGCTATTTTGCTTTTTGGGTAGGTCTCAGCAATCCTTGCATATTCCTTGGCTGTTTTAAAAGCCAGGTCATACTTCTTCTTGTAATGTTCTGTTTCTATGTATTTACTTCGGCTTGTAAAATCTATCTCGCCCTTTTTGTCTTTTCTTTCAAATACCCCTTGCTTATCCTTTTCCTCAAGCTCCTTGCTAATTGCCTCCATCCCTTCCTTGTAGTCCTTCTTCACCCTTTCAAAGCAAGCCCTTGCCTCTCTCTCAATGGCTGAGGGCTTCTTTTCTGCCCATCCCATCCCAGTAAGCAAGCCTAATGCAATTAGCCCTGCTATCCCTTTGCTAATAAGCATTTTTTTCTTTGTCTTCATCAAACATCACCTCCTTAATAATTATGCTGTATATACTCATCATAATTATATTCAAAAGTAAAACCTCATGTCAAACAAATTTTTTTGCCTGCTCATCCTTTGTGCCTCTGTGCCTTTCCTTCATGTTTCCCCTCGCCCTTTTCCCAATATACAAAAAGCCATTTTCTCACTTCACCGCCATTGATTTTATAGCAGAGAAATTGTCTGCCTTTATTTTGTAATAGTATAATCCAGAAGAGAGGTTTTTTCCACTATCATTCTTTAGGTCAAAGAAGATTGCCCTGTTTCTTTGGGTAT
>JBFLYE010000051.1 GCA_040756715.1 bacterium | reverse complement strand
AAGAAAGCAAGTAATAAATAAACTCTCTCGCCTTTGTGCCTCTGTGCCTTTGTGCCTATTTCCCAATTTTATTCTCACCGAGCTAAACACATACTTATCTTTTGATTATTTCTTTTATTTTATCACAAAAAGCCCTTGCCTCTTGGGCATAATCCTCTATTTCTCTTTTAGTAAGCCAGCCTTCATAGAAATTCGTATGAAGCATACCTGCTAAACCGAATTGTTTCTTTAAATAGGGCTCTTTTTCCTCTTCGGAAAGATTATCCACCGCCTTAAATAGCCACATATGCCCATTGTGCTGAATACCTTTAGCGGTTGCCCAAGCCTTTACCATTTGTGCAGCTCCTCCCCAATATTTCTCAGAGGCTTGAAGCAAGTTATTCTCACTTAGCTCCTTTTCGGCCTCTTTTATATATCTATCTGCCTGGTTTATATAGCGTTTTACCTTAAGGTTATTTTTACCCATCTTTATCTTTGTACGTGTTTAGCTTCTCTCTTAACCAAATTACCATAGCCGTTGTTTAGCTGTCCTATATACCTAGGCACAAAGGCACAAAGAAAGCAAGTAATAAATAAACTCTCTCGCCTTTGTGCCTCTGTGCCTTTGTGCCTATTTCCCAATTTTATTCTCACCGAGCTAAACACATACTTATCTTTTGATTATTTCTTTTATTTTATCACAGAATGCCTTTACTTCCTCCCCATAACTTTCTATTTCACCTTTAGTCAGCCATCCTTCATAGAAATTTGTATGTAGGGCAGAAGCAAGACCGAATTGTTTCTTTAAATTATGGTCTTTCTCTTCACAAGAAAGATTATCGGCTGCTTTGAATAACCAGATATGGCCATTATGCTGTATGCCCTTATACTCTGCCCATGCCTTTAATATTTGAGCAGATGCTCCCCAGTATTTCTCAGATGCCTGGCAAAGCTCTCCTTTTTTAAACTCTTTTTCAGCCTGCGTTATGTATCTATCCGCCTTTTCTATATATCGCTTTACCCTAAGGTTATTTTTACTCATTTTTATTTTTTATCTAATCTTTTCAATAAAATCCTTTGCCGCTTTTAATGCCTCTTTAACCACATTCACATTGTAAAGATTTCCCCTATAATAACCTGCTATGTGTAAGGTATCATAAAGCATCTCAAATTCCCTGATTAACTTTCCATTATGAATAACCAAGTGCTTTCTTAATACCGCCCTATATCCATCTATTGAGCTGGGAAGCCCTTTTTTGTAAATTGCCTTTTTTCAATCAAATATTCCTTTATTGCCTCAAGAATAGCCAAATATGCTATCCCAAATGCCTCTCGGACAGGCTTAATCTCGGTATAAATATTATCCTCTACTGGAATAGAGCTTAATATCTCCTTTGCATTGTTTAAATATCTTAATCCCTCTTTTCATCTTTCTTTTTCTTCCTTATTTTTTTATTATTTCTTTTATTTTATCACAGAATGCCTTAATTTCTGAGGCAGCTGTTTCTACCTCATCCTTGGTAAGCCAGCCTTCGTAAAAATTGGTATGAAGCATACCTGCCATTAAGAATTGTTTTTTAATTAAAGGGTCATTCGTTTGTAAAGAAAGCTTAGAAACACCCTCAAAAAGCCAGGCATGGCCATTATGACGCATCTCTAAAGATTCTGCCCAAGCCTTTACCATTTGTGCGGCTGCACCCCAATATTTTTCCGAAGCTTGAAGTAAGTTATCCTCCTTAAGCTCTTTTTCACCCTCTTTTATGTATTTATTTGCCTGCTCTATATATCGCTTTACCTTAAGGTTATTTTTATTCATTTCCATAGCTTCTCTTTATAAAAGGAATGGCGACAATTGCCTCTATCTCTGCACTTGGATTATTTGGCGGAGCCTCTGAGTCTATAAAGACATCAAACGCCCACCAATGGCTAGAAAATCCCCTTGCTGGGTGTATTGTCTCACCAACTATATTCCACCTTTTTATCCGATAGCAACCCATACCTGGTCTATCTTCTCCTAGACAAGGCTCTAATATATCCCTTGGAACATCAAACCTATGATTTTTGATGATCCATCCTGCAAGGGCAAAGATTCCTGCCTCTGCTCCATAGAATGTCTTTAAGCCCTTTTTTAGCTCTGCGGTTGTCTTGACATTTGAGATGGTTATAACCGCAATGGTAATTGCCATCACAACAAACAGAAGAGAAAATATAATGGCAACAAATAAAGCAGCACCCCTTTTTTTCTTAAAACTCATCTTCATATCTTAAATATAACCTAAAAATTAAAATTTGTCAAGTTTTTTTGCTTTTAGCTAAACACATACAAAATATTATACCTTGAATTCCTTTGAGCTGGGATTTTTTCTGCACCCTTTATAAGATTAACCATTTTCTCTATATTTAAATGATATTCTATGCCTGTTTTTTTTATAACTTCCTCTTCCATTAAAATTCCTCCCAGATCATTTGCTCCAAAGAATAGGGCAATTTGGGCAATGTTTGGTCCCTCGGTTACCCATCCTGCATGGATATTTGGAATATTATCAAGAAATATTCTTGAGATTGCTAATGTTTTTAGGTAGTCAATCGCCCCTCTCTGTTTTATCCTTGAAAGCCCTGTATGCTTTGGAGAGAATGTCCAGGGGATAAAAGCCTTAAATCCACCTGTTTTATCCTGGAGGTTTCTTATTTTTATAAGATGCTCAATACGCTCCTCTATTGTCTCACAAATTCCAAATGTCATTGTGGCCGTTGTATGCATTCCGATAGAATGGGCTTCCTCCATTACATTAAGCCATTCATCTGCACTTAGCTTATTTGGCGATACCTTTTTTCTTACCCGATCGCACAATATCTCAGCTGCTCCCGGCAGGGAAGAAAGCCCTGCGGATTTTAAGGAAATAAGCACATCTTTTATAGAAAGACCCTCTTTTTTTGAAAGAAAGACAATCTCAGAGGGAGATAAAGAATGAAGCCAGACATTAAACCTTTTTTTAATAGAGGAAAGGAGGTTACAATACCAGGAAAGGGAAAGCTCTGGATTAAGACCACCTTGAAGCATAACCTGGGTTCCTCCAATCCTTACCAACTCCTCTATTTTCTTTAGAATTTCATCAAGGGAAAGTAGAAAGCCATCCCCTTTTTTCCTTGCAAAGAAGGCACAAAATTTGCATTTTGCTATGCAGATATTGGTAAATGTAATGTTTCTATCAATAACAAAGGTTACATAATCCTCTGGATGAAATTTTTTTCGGACCTTGTCTGCCATTTTTCCTAAGGAGAATATATCAAGGGAAAATAGCTTAATTGCCTCTTCTTTGCTTATTCTCATTTTTTGATATTTTATATTACAACTAGGTGTTTTGCAATTTTATTGTTATTAAGATAAAGAAAGTTGTATAATTTTAAAACCTATGGTGATAAACAAAGGCCTTGCTAAAAGAATTGCGGTGATCTCTGGAATTGGATGGGTAATGGTTGCCTCTTGTTTTATTGGTCTTGGAATAGGCTATTATCTTGATAAATTCCTTAAAACATCGCCCCTTTTTACTATTATCTTTTTACTACTTGGGATAATTGCCGGGTTTTATGAAGGAGTAAGGATGATCATCAAGTCTCTAAAGAATCCTTAAAAAATGACAGAGGCAATAATTGTCTCAGCAGGAAGGTCTAAGAGGACAAAAAGGGATAAATTATATTTTCCATTAAAGGGAAAGCCCCTTATATTCTATACAATAGAGGCGATGTTAAAGGCTGTTTCATCTATTATCCTTGTTGTCTCTGAAAAAAGGCTCAATTGGTGGAAGGAAAACAATATCTTCGGGATAAAAAAAATAGCCATTGGCGGAGAAAAAAGGCAGGATTCTGTTTATAATGGGCTAAAGATGTTGGATAAAGATACAGAGATTGTGATTATCCACGATGGTGCGAGGCCATTTGTAAGTAAA
Source organism: bacterium (assembly GCA_040756715.1). Classification (NCBI taxonomy): domain Bacteria; species bacterium. Next base: position 6,873 of record JBFLYE010000051.1, on the reverse strand, counting down.
GATTTAATAGAGCGGATTATTTCTTCTGCAAAAGATGAGGGAGCGGCTGTTCCTGGCATTAAAAGTAGCTCAACGGTAAAAATGGTAAAGGATGGTTGGGTTTTAAACACCTTAAACAGGGAAAATTTATGGCTTATTCAGACACCGCAGGGTTTTAAGAAAGAGATAATCCTATCCTCCTATAAAAAGGCATACGAATCTGGATTTTATGGAACGGATTGTGCAAGCTTGGTTGAAAAGGCAGGGTTTAAGGTAAAAATTGTCGGAGGGGAGGAGAAAAATATTAAAATTACCACCGCCTTTGACCTTTTTCTTGCAAAGGCAATCGTATAATTTTAAGATTTTGTTTTCTCCTGCCTTTCTTCTATAATCTTGCTACTTATATGGCTTGGAACCTCCTCATAGTGGGAAAATCTCATTGTATAGCTTGCCCTTCCCTGCGTCTGCGACCTTAAGCTTGTGGAATATTTATACATTTCAGCTTGGGGAACAAATGCCTGGATACGCTCGCCTTCAATCCCTAATATCCTTCCCCTCCTTCCATTCAAGTCAGATACTATATCACCTGTATATTCCTCTGGGCTATAGACATCAACCTCCATAATAGGCTCAAGAAGATAGGCACTTGCCTTGGAAAATGCATCCTTAAAGGCAAATGAACCGGCAAGCTGAAAGGCAATATCAGAGGAATCAACCTCATGGAATGAGCCATCATAGAGGATAACCTTTACCCATTTTACCGGATATCCTGCCAAAATTCCTTTATCCATTGCCTCCTTTACACCCTTTTCAACCGCAGGGATATACTTTGCAGGGATTGCTCCACCAAAGATTTTATTTTCAAAGACGAATGGCTCTTCACTATTTAGAGTAAGTGGCTCTATGTGGATAAGGCTATGGCCATATTGACCCCTGCCACCGGTTTGCCTTTTGTATTTTCCCTCTCCCGATGCCCTTATTTTTATTGATTCCCGATATGGAATCCTTGGCTTTTCTACATTAACCTCTACTTGAAACCTGTGTTTTAATTTATCCAACATAATCTCAAGGTGCAATTCACCCATACCCGAGATGATTGTTTGAGAAAGCTCAACATCATAATGGGATGTAAATGTTGGGTCTTCTTCAGAGAGCTTGTGTAAGCCATTACTTACCCTCTCCTGATCTTGCTTTGTCTTTGGGTTTATGGCAAGCGAGATACTCTGCTCGGGAAATTTAATCTCGGGAAATGTTATCAAATACCTTGGGTCACATAAGGTATCAGAGATTTTCACCCCTTTAAGCTTAACCGCAACGCCTATATCACCCGCAGGAATTCCTGAGATATCCTGTCTTGTCTTTCCACAAACAAACATAAGATGACCCAATTTTTCTTTGTGTTTTTGTCTTGAATTATAAACCTCGCACCCCGATTCCATCTTAAAGGATAAAACCTTAACAAATGTAAGCTCGCCTACATGGGGATCTGAAATTACCTTAAAGACAAAGCCAGAAAATGGGCTATCCTTGTTCACCAATACCTCCTTGTTTTCTGGATTTAATGCTATGGTTTTGTGATAGGCCGGAATAAATGAAATAATGGCATCAAGTAGCTCTGTTATCCCTATTTCTTTTAAAGATGAGCCACAAAGGATAGGGAATATTTTTCTTTCTCTAATCCCAGAGGTAAGCCCCTCCATAATCTCGGAAGATGAAAGCTCACCCTTTTCCAAATATTTCTCAAGGAGTTTATCGTCTGTTTCAGATATTGCTTCAAGAAGCCTCTCTTTTTCAGGGCAATCCTCTTTTAAAACATCCCTTATGGATGAAAAATTAGCTCCCCTTCCATTGGGAATGAATAAGCAAGGAGAGGAAGGAGAGAGCTTTTTTCTTATCTGCTCAATTGTTTTATTAAAATCGGCATTCTCCTTATCAAGCTTATTGATAAAAATAAGGAGGGGAAGGTTATATTCGGCTGCAATTTTTCCCACATTCTCTGTTCCTACTTGAACACCTGCTTCAGCATCTATAAGAAGGATTACACCCTCAACCGCCCTTAATCCTGCCCTTACCTCACCGATAAAATCAAAATAGCCAGGGGTGTCAATAATGTTTATTTTATACCCCTTGTATTCAAAAAAGCCTATATTTGATGATATGGTTGTCTTTCTCTTTCTTTCTTCCTCTCCATAATCAAAAAAGCTTGTTTCTAAATCAACCGAGCCAAGCCTATCTATTTTTCCTGTTTTGAATAAAAGGGCTTCCGCTAAAGATGTTTTTCCTGCCCCTCTATGGGAAACGAGGGCAATATTACGAATCTTATCAGAGGAATACACAAGCGTATTATATAATATATTGAAAAAAAAGGCAAATATTTCTTGTAAAGTATGCTTTAAGGGAACAAATGAACTCCGAAATCAAAAAAGCAAATTCAAATCTTCTTCTTGTCTACCTAAACACATCCGCAATTTATTCATCGATAATATCAACCAGCCTTTTTATTTCATCCAATCTATCCCTTGAGGCAACCAGGATATTCCCCTTTGAATATGCAATCACAAGATTTGAGATTCCCATGGTTCCAATATTACCATTTTCTGAATAGATAATGCAATCCTTTGTCTCAATCCCCTTATGATTGCCAAAGACAATGTTGCTACTTTCATCTTTCTTATGAACCCTTAAAAGGGAGGAATATCCTCCCATATCATCCCACAAAAAATCTCCCTCAATCATTCCAATGTTTTTAATCTGCTCCATTATACCATAGTCAATGGAAACTTTCTTTAACTTCTTGAATTCCTTAAGATTACCTTCGGAAAGAACCCTAAAATGCTCAGGAAGAAATTTTTTAAAATGGCTCTGCATCGTTTTATTTTTAAAGATAAAAATCCCCGAGTTCCAAAAATAATTTGGGTTTTTTATATATTTCCTCGCCTTTTCATAATCTGGCTTTTCCACAAACCTGGCTACCTTGTAGATGTTTTCTTTCAGAAGGCTTTCTTTTTCAATATAGCCATAGCCTGTTTCTGGCCTTTCTGGCTTTATCCCAAAGACCAAGACAAAATCTGGGTTTTCTTCTAAAAATTTTATTCCCGAGATAAGGCCCTTTTGAAAGGCTTTATTCTCAGAAATATAATGGTCGGATGATAAAACAAGCAATGTGGAATTAGGAGGAAGGCTAAAGCAGGTCAGGCCAATTGCCGCTGCGGTATCCCTTGGCTCTGGCTCAATGATATAGTTTTCACAAGATGACCAAGGAAATATCTTTTGAGCAAGATTTTTATGCTCTTTGGATAAAACAAACCTTATTTGCTTAGATGAAAATATATCAGAGACCCTATCTAGGGTTTCTTTTATTAAAGGCTTTTCTGTTATTAAAGGAAGGAATGGCTTTGGCTTTTCTTTTGTGGAAAGGGGCCAAAGCCTCTTTCCAGGCCCTCCCACCAAAATAACAACATATGTATTATCTTCCATAATCATCCTCTATTCTTTCAATATCATCTTCTTCTATATAATCTCCAAAGGCTATTTCAATAACAACAAGGTCTTCTTTTCCTTTGTTTTCTAAGCGATGGGGAGAGGATACAGGAATAAAAACACAATCTCCACTTTTAAGGATTAGCTCCTTATCAGAAACCCTGACATTTGCACATCCCGATACAACAACCCAATGTTCAGACCTTTTGTGGTGAAGCTGAAGGCTTAATCTATGGCCAGGATAAACCTTTATCCTCTTTACCTTAAAATTCTTTCCAGAATCCAAGACATCATACCTTCCCCACGGTTTCTCTTCAAAGATCATTTAAAGATTATACAATCTTTCTAAGATGTTATCATCTTTTATCCAGAATAAATTTTAAGAAAAGCGGTAAAAGTAATGGATAAGATTAAGAATAATACAGGAAAAAATCCCTGCCAGGACATCATCCATCATAATTCCAAGCCCGGCTTTGAGCCTTTGGGAATAGCGAATGGGAAAGGGCTTTATAATATCTAGAGCTCTAAAGAGGAAAAATCCTAAAAAAAGATAGAAAAGAGAATTTGCCATGCCAATCATTGTTATCAAAAAACCCGCCACCTCATCTATGACTATCCTCCTGTCATCCTTTATTTTTGAGGCATCTTCAGCAATCTCTGCTATTTTTATTCCTCCTATTGTAACCAAGAGGGTTATAAGAAGATAAAGTATCTTTTGTTGGCTTGCAAGAAGAAAGATTAAAACACCAATCAATGTTCCAAAGGTTGCTGGGATAATAGGCATCTTTCCCAATCCAAAGCCATAGGCTGTAAAAAGAATGAGCTTTTTCATTTATAGATTTATCGCGATAATGGCTATCACAAGGAGGATAAGAAGGAGGATAATATAGACAAGTGGTCCAAAAAGAATTATTGAAGGTCTTATTCTGGGATTGAAATTTTTTACCATGTTTGCTATCTCAAAGTCTTCAAAGCCAAGAAATCTGGCATATTGCCTAATCATTTGGATAGCAGATGAGACCTTGGGAAAAACAGATATATCATCATTCTCAAGTGAAGAAAGATACCTTTTTGAGACAAACATCCTCCTTTCTATCTCCTCAAGGGTCAATCCCATATTCTCCCTTTTTTCTTTAAGAACTTTTCCTATTTGCATATTCAATTTAATAAATCCTAAATTACTTTGCTTCTTTCCATGGAATGGGGAAGAATATACTTTTGTATGAATTGAGGGCAGACATATCAGAAAGGCTTACGATATAATCAGAGATAAGCCTTTCAATTGGTACATTTTTAAGAAACCAAAATTTCTCCTCTATCCTCTCTGGATTCTTAAGGTAATACGAATATAGCTCCTCAATAACCCTCTTTGCCTTTTCTGCCTCCTCCTGTATCCTTGGGTGTTGATATAGGTTTTTGTAAAGATATGCTCTCAAGCTTGCGGTTGCCTCTAAAACCTCCCTTTCCATCCCGATATAATCCTTTTCCAGGCTCTCTGTAATCACAGCCTTGATCATCTTGTTTATCCTCTCTGAGCTTTTTCTTCCCAATAGCTTTATCTCTTCCTTTGGAAGATCCTCAATTGATATAAGTCCTGCCTCCTCTCCATCCTGAATATCATGGTTTATATAGGCAATTTTGTCGGAAAAGAGAACAATTGCACCCTCCAGTGTAATTGGCCCTGCTTTTTTAAAATCGTAAGCCAACAGGTCATCTTCTCCCAATGAATGCTTTAATATTCCATCTCTTGTCTCATAGGTAAGGTTTAATCCCTCCCCATCCTTCTCTAATACCTCCACTATCCTTAAAGATTGTTCAGAATGATTAAAACCAAGTGGGCAAACACCCCTTAAGGCATCCTCGCCTGTATGACCAAATGCAGGATGTCCAAGGTCGTGTCCCAGAGCAATTGCCTCGGTTAAATCCTCATTTAGCCTTAAAGCCCTGGCAATTGTCCTGGCAATTTGAGCAACCTCAATCGTATGGGTAAGCCTTGTCCTGATAGATTCTACCTCGGGAAGTAAGAATACCTGTGTTTTATATTTAAGCTCCCTAAATGCCTTTGAATGAATTATCCTGTCCCTATCCCTCTGGAATATTGTCCTTATCGAGCAAGCTTCCTCCTCCTTTTCCCTTCCCATACTCTTGCTTGAGAGGGTTGCATATTTTGAGAGCCTCTTTTTCTCAAAATCCTCAACGATTTCCCTAATCACCATTTTATAAATCCTTACCTTAATTTTGACTTTTGACTTTTCATTTATATCCTGCTGGTGCATCAACCAAAAAGAGCTTTGTAAATAACTCCCTTTTCCTTGCCTCAATATCCCTCTTGTAGATAAATGCCTCTTTTTTGATATATGTTTCCACCTCGGGATATTCATTTCTATATAGCCCACTTAAACCCCTTCTTTTTACAATAAAACCAGCCTTTTTCTCCTTGTATTTATATATTGGATTTATTATGGGATTTTTAAGGTTCTCAAGAATATCTATTGCATATTCCTTAAATATTTTTGGGTTTTTTGTAAGGATAAGGGAAAAGGAGGCAAAGTTTCCCACATCCTCGTTTATAGAAATATCTAGCTTTCCTTCAAAAGCGGATTCCTTTATTTTATAATCCGGAACTGCCCTGTATTCCATTCCTTTAAATAACCTGAGATAATCAGAGGGTGCAAGTGGAATGCCTGATACAGGATTCTCCCTATTTTTGTTATGAAGGTGGGAGAGAAATATTGTACCATTATCTTTCAATATTCTCATAAACTCAGAAGATAAGGTCTTCTTTGCTTCTACAAAATGGAATGAATCCAAAGAGAGGATATTAGAAAATGTATTATTGGAAAAGGGAAGGGAGAAATCTCCATCAAGGCAGATAAACCTTGCCTCCTTACAGAAGAATTTCTTTGCTAAATAAAGGGCAGAAAATTGCCTGTCAATGGCTGTAATCCTTTCTGGTGCTATCCATTTTGAAAGAAAGAATAAGCTATGGCCTGTGCCGCAGCCAAAATCCAAAATTTCACCCTGCATATCCTTAATAATAAAGGTAAGGGGAATAAAGGATAAAAATGTTGGCGAGGAAAACCTATATCTTGTGTATTCTGTCCAGAATCTGTAGCCCCAAAGACCCATTGTGGTAAAGAAGCTCATTCTATGTAAGGCTGCCCAAGCAAAAAATAGGCTTTTGCTCTCCTTCATCAAAAAGAGAAATGCCGCCTTATCTGGCTTTCCCTTTTTTATATACTCAATTGCCCTCTTTGTTTCATCACCCTTTTTTAAAATAAGGATGTTTGAAAGGAATGGCCATTCTGAACAGGCGCATTTAACAATGCCATCTGCCCATTCTATTTCGCTTATCTTAAGCTCCCCCCCACAATATGGACAAAACAATCCTTCTAGTTCCATTTAACAAGTATA
>JBFLYE010000050.1 GCA_040756715.1 bacterium | reverse complement strand
CAAAATTCAAAATTTAGAATTCAAAATTTCTTAAAAGGTGGATGAATTTTTAACAGATAAACACAACCCTATCTATTTTTGCACTAAGTAATGGAAGATACTATAAAAAGATTCTGTATGTGTTTTAGATAGTAAAAGTAAATGCAAAATTCAAAATTCCTTTCTTACCTACTTCTTCTCTCTTCTCTCTTCTCTCTTCTCTCTTCTCCTGCTTATTGCCGAATCAACCCATTCTCATTAACAAACGAAAAAGAGATTACTTACGAAGAAGAAACATATTTTCCTGAAACCAAAACAACAGAGGAAAAAATTGAGTATCTTGAGGAGCCTGAATTTAAAGAGGAAGAAATAGAAAAGGAAGACCTTACTCCTTATGTAGAAAGGCTAGAGAAAGAGAGGGAAGCCCTCCTTTCAAAAGAAAAGATAAAAGAAGAACCCACTATAGAATTTAAAGAGGAAATTCAAGGAGAAGAACCAAAGAGGGAGGTGGAGGAAAAGGAGGATCTTACATTATTGGCAGACTTAGCATCCAATAGGCTAAAGGAGGCAGAGGATAGAAGAAAGAGGCTTATCTTGCCAAAAGAGGAATATGAAAGGCTTAAGACACAACCAGGCGAGGCTTTAAAATGGAACCTTCCGGAGGAATCTTCTTTAAATGTTTTGGGAAGAAAATTTATAAAAATGGGATATTCTGGAAGAAGCCTTCTTAATACAACAGAAAAACAGAAGACTTCTAATCAAATAAACATCGACCAGGAGCTTGAGGTAAAGATTAAGGGGATAGTAAAGAAAAAGGTCTCTGTAAATGTTGACTATTCTGATAAATCTACAGATGTTCTTCCTGCCAAAAAGACATTTGAGGTAAAATACACAGGCGACAAGGAAGAGGTAGTCCAGGAGGCAGTATTTGGAGATGTGGCATTAGAGCTTCCTGCAACCAGATTTGTAAGCTACAAAAAATCTGGGTTTGGAATATCTGCAAAGGCAACTGGATTAAAAAAGAAGCTTAATCTTTCTGTAATTGCAAGCAGGGAAAAGGGAGAATCAAGGAGCAAATCATTTAAAGGGACAACAACATTATGTTTCTCAGATATCCAGGATACCTCGTTTATAAAGAGGAGATTTTATCAGGTTCTTGGCTCAATTGATATGGAAGGCGATAAGGTAGATAAAGGAAGGATAGAATGGCTAAAAAACAAGGGTTATCTTCCCATAAAACCCGGCTCTTTTAAGCTCTACATTGATGACAAAGACCCGAACAATAATACATCTGCAATCCCTCTTACAGGTTTCACTTATGAGAAATCTGGCTCATATACCGGCTATTTTGACCAAAAATTCCCAGGCGAGGATTATTCCTTTGATTATTGGACAGGCATTCTTTCATTTAAATATCCTATCGCAGAAAACAATGTTGTCTTTGTCTCGTTTATAGATGGAAAAGGATCTGAGACAACAAACCTTATCATAAAAAATGAAAGGGCAGAGGAGATAAAAAAACCAGAGGTTTATGAATTATTTGAGCTAAAAGGATATTATAGCCTTTTTTATAGAAAAATCAATCCAGAAGCAGCTGACTTTTCTTTTGAAATAAGGGATACAGGAGGGAAATATTGGTATGATGTAAATAACAATGGCCTCTTTGATACAGGAGAGCTAACCTATGTTAGAATCTTTGGTTTAGATAGGGATAAAAGGTATGATCAGGAGGGAAATGAAAGATTAGAATACAACAAGATTGATAAGGATGTTTTTGACCTGGACCTAGGGCTTCTTATATTTCCCGATAGGATTCCATTTGATTTTACAACATCTACCACAAAGAAGGATAATAGGTTTTACTATGAAGACACATGGTATCCAGAAAATATCTTTTCTTTGCTACAGCCAGCAACCCTTAGCCTTCTCTCTAACCAAAATTGCTACAAATTAGAAAGCCCACAATCAAAATATACCATAAGAATAAGCTATTTTGCAGAAAAATTTGGATTCTCCCTTGATGAGCTCAATATTGTTCCAGAGAGTGAGGCTATTTACATAAATGGCAATAGGCTTTCAAAAGGGGAATATTCCATTGACTATGAGGTAGGTTATCTAACAATTTATAGAAAGATAAAGCCAGAGGACGAGATAAAGGTAGACTATGAATATGCGCCATTCATTGGCGTATATCAAAAGAGCCTTTTGGGAACAAGGTTTGAGTATAAGCCAGGAGCAAATTTTTCCCTTGGTGGAACATATATCGGTGAATCTGGTGCAGGGCTTAAGGGTGCTCCCTCAGTTACCCATCCATCAACATCACTTTCTGTATTTGATATTAACTCAAGCCTCTCCCTTACAGAGCTTTTAAAGGAAAAGATGGATTATAATGGAGCACTTTCGGCTAAATTTGAAGGAGAGTTTGCCCATTCTATCCAGAATCCAAATACATATGGCTATGGGATGATTGATTCTATGGACAATACAGAGAATGAAGTATCGGGAGGGATTACAGAAACCAGCTGGCAAATTTCAAGCCTTCTCTCAGGAGAGGTTTACACACCAAGGGGAAAGATATTTTATTATGAAGATGGAAAGCAAATTCCTTATACAGAAAGGTGTGGCCCTTATGTAGAAGATGGAGGACATAGGTTAGATGAGGAGCAAAATAAGCAGAAGATGCTTACATTTAATCTCTCCCTGGGAACAAGTTCATCTGAGTGCTTTGTAGGTCTTGCTACCTCCCTTTCAAAGGAAGGTATAGACCTTTCTGACTATTCATTCATTGAGGTATGGAGCGATATCCCCTCATCCTCTACAATAAAATTCTATCTTGATATTGGCAATGTATCAGAGGATAGTGATGGAGATGGTATTTTGGATACAGAGGATATTATTTATAAAGATGGCATCCTTAACCCCGGCGAGGATATAGGTTTTCCATTTTCAACAGAAACAAGGTGTGGTGCAAAAAATGGCAAATTAGATAGTGAAGACCTTGATTCTGATGGCTCTCTTGAAACAGGAGAATCTATTTTTACCGTCCTTGTAAATGACGAAAGGTATATTCAGGATACAAAAAATACAGTATCGGGATGGAAGTTATATAAGATTCCAATAAAAGACCCTGGTGTAGACTTTAGGGTTGTCAAGCATATGAGGATAAGGTTTAAAAATGCGGGAACAGCATCAATTTTAAATACAGCATTTCATATAGATAGGATAGCCATTATAGGCTCTAATTGGGAAAAGCCTGTCCTAACAAAGGGAACAGGAACAATTTCCCTATTGGGAAGGAATTCAAAGGATGATGCTGATTATATAAGCTTAATTAATGACCCTGAATATAAAAAGCTCCATGAGAAGGAGGATATTAAGGAGGAGGGAGCACTTTCTATATCCTATAATTTTGCAACATTCTCATCTGCCTATATAAGAAAGCCACTTGGAAGAACACAGAATTATAATTCTTATAAATCCTTGAGGTTCTGGGTTTATGGATATTCTGGAACACAATCCCTTTCATTAAGGTTTGGTCAGGATGCTAGCAATTGCTTTGAGTATAATGTGGGAACAATCTCTAAAGGATTAAGCCTTATAAGCATAAACCTTTCCATTTTCAATGAGCTACTTACCAAAAAGGGAACGCAAAGTGGGAATTTTGTTATAATTGGCTCTCCAAACATGGGGAGAATCAATGAAATAAGGTTTATTTTGAATGCTTCTTCACAGGGAGAGATATGGCTCAATGAACTTCACCTTTCTGATGTTATAAAGAGGGAGGCTGATTCATATTTTGTATCTTTATCTGGAGGATGGACTAATTGGGGAAATTTTAATTTTAATAGGACAAAACAGGATGGAGAATTTAGGACAATAGGTCCTGTAGCTTCAGGACAAGAGGCAGATAGTATCCATTTTGATACAAGCATTACAAGGTTTTCTGTTTTCCCTCTTTTAAAATTTGTTTATGATAAAAAGAAAAATGACCTTTCCTATAAGAATGTTGATGAGGTATCAATACAGAAATTTGGGATTGATGAGACATCTGATAAAAAATTTGATATCTCATTTGACCTTAACAAGAAGAAAAACAAGGGGTTTCCTGTTTTGTCAAGTTATTACAAAAAAAATGAATTTTTGTATAGCTATTCTGACAATAATAATGAAGGGATGAATTCAGAAATTGGAGGAGCCCTTTCCCATTCATATACATTTCCCCAAAGGCTTCTTAAAATACCTATTTCAAGCCCATCATTAAGCACAACATATAGCTTTACAAAGCAAAAAGGAAGCCTAACAGACTATCTTAACAAAACAAATACCAATGAGAAAGAGAAGAGATCACATTCTGGGAAAACATCCCTTTCCTTTTCACCCCATCCATCCCTCTCTGGCTCAAACATTTCATTAGAAAAGCAAATATCAAATGAGGATATAGAATACCCAGGAAGGCAGGGAACAGGCACATTAGAAAGAAATGATAAAGACCTTTCTCTTGCAAGCCTTGTTTTAAAATTCTATCCAAAAGGGCCTATTCCCATTCCAAAGATTTTACCAAAATCTTCATATTCAACAGAGTATTCAATAAGTAAGAGCATTGAAGATTTAAAAACAAGATATAGCGGAATTCCAGAAAATGAGATAATCCAGAAAACAGAGAAAGATAATGTAAAAGATAGAATTATTGTAAGTATATTTCCCTATAAAACCTTTTCCTTAGAGACAAATTATAGCATAACACAAAATAGGGAAAAGCAGGATTCAAACCTTTCTCAATATATATATGAAACAAAAAACAGAAATCAATCAACCTATATCCTCCATAGGGACAATAAAGGCTCTCTAACCATTGAGGGAAATAAATTGTCATTTGGTCAAACAGAAGCAAAGGCAAAAGAGGATAAAGCCCTCCTTTTAACCCATAGGGAGATAAAGTATGACCTGAACAGGGTAGAGATTGGGAAATTAAGGTTTATTCCCTTGATTTCCTCAACTAGGATTGACAAGAAATTCTATTTCCTTGAGGATTATGACATTTCAACCGATAGGAGGATTTATAAAAAAAGGGTATCTACAAGCTCGCATTTAGGGATAAATAATAGCCTCGGTGAGATTAAATGGAAAAAATATAGTGTTGGTCTTTCAACCACCTTTACATTGGATGCAAATGCAGGCTATGATAACCTTGACCAGGATGAGGAGACCCTAAAAACATTACTATCCGTGTATAATGATTTCCATAAGGGGCTTTTGTTTAAGAGAAAAGGTCCAAATGGAGATTTATATTCAAAGGCAAAAAGGACATCTTCCTCTGATACAAGATCCTGGGGGATTACAGGTAATTGGAAGCTTTATGAGCCTTTAACCACAGAGAGCAAGATTACCCTGACATTAGAAGAGAAGGAAAATGGTCTTTTATGGTCTGATACAATATCAAACTCAATAAACAATACATTAGACCTTTTAAAAGCAAAACCAGGGCTTTCAAAGAGGTTTACATCCTCATCTTTAAAGGCAAATTATAAAATAGATTGGAGTCATCAATATACGCCAACCCAAGAAAGATCAACCAGCATTACCCATAACCCATATCTTGAATGGAATGCAGATTGGAAGAATAACCTGAAGACAACGAGTATTCTTAAAACAACATTTTCAAATTCAAAGGAGGCATCGGGTGTGATTACAAAAAACCTTGAGGTTTATCCATCCCTATCTGGCACTTATGATTATACAAAGCCAGGGTTTTTAAATATTCCTTTTATTAAAAGGGCAATCTCATTAGAGAGAAAGCTAAGCCTTACAGGAAAAATTGATACAAGCTTTAAGCGTAAAACAAAGGGGAAAATCCAGGAAATAAACGAAGACGATTACAAATTTGATGTATCTGGAACATACAAGATTCAAGAGAATACATCTGGAACACTAGGTCTTAACCTCTCATACTTTAAAGACAGGGTAAAGGCAGAAAGGGATTATCTCGGCTATGGCTCTTATGTAAGCTTGGAGTTTAAGTTTTAGGAAATTTTTTTGGCTCTTCACAAAATATAATGGGTAAATAATATTGTATGTGTTTAGCTTTAATGGAACAAATGAAATCCGAAATCAAAAAAACAAATTCAAATGACTAAAATTGAAAATTCAAAACAATATATCTGAAAACTCTAATGTTTAGAATTTTGAATTTAGATATTGTTTCGTGCTTTGTGCTTTCGGATTTAGTGCGTTTCTTTCATTTTAACTTCCTTTCTTCTTCTCGTCTACCTAAACACATACAGAAAACTAATATATGGGAACGAAGAATTCTTAAGAAAAGACAAAGGAAAAATATAAAATAAAGGAAGTAATCAAGCCAAAAGAAAGACCCAAGAAGCAAGAAGGAAAGGATGAAAAAAATAGAACCGTCCCCTTTTTCACAGGCTCCGAAGCTTAAAGTTGGGCTTCAGATGAAGGCTAAGTTGGCCGCTGACCTCCTCTCCCTGTCAGAGGCTGAGTTCGCAGACTATGTTAGGAGATTGGAGGATGACCCATTGTTTGGTGAGCTCCTTGAGCTTGGGATCATCAGATATAGAAGATTTCCCAGGACCTTCTCGGTAATGGAACTGCGACCAGAACTCATCTCCGATTCACCAGCCAAAAGCCCAGAGCCACTTCTTTCAGAGAGAGAAGATACCATCAAGCTGATAAGGCAGATAGGGAAGGAGGATTTTTGCCGATTCTTCCTTTATAACGATGGCCAGATAAGTTTGGAGAATATTAAAAAGGAGCTTTCCCTCTCTCTTTCCCAGATCAAGGCAATCAATCAGTTGATCACAGACTTTGAGGTCCAGTATGGGGTATGGTATCAGCCAAAAGATAGGGGAGGCTACATTTCTTACACCAAGATAGCCTCTATTCAGGATGACCTCACCATTGGCTTCTTCTGGCAAAATATGACCAGAGGCAAATACATCATAGAGTATGAAAGGCTAAAAGAAGAAGGGTTTGATAAGGCCAAGATCTCTCAGATCAAAAGGCTGCTAAGAAAGCTTGAATTAGCCAATACGAGAAAGACCCTGATCTTTCAAATATTGGAGAAGATAGTGGAGCAGCAGGCTAAGTATCTTAAGAACGGAAGATTGAGTGATCTCTCTCTTCTTACTGAGACTGAGGTGGCTCAAGATTTAGGGGTGGCCATCTCCTCAGTATCAAGGGCTATTCAAAACCGATGTGTAGAGACCCCTTGGGGAGAGAGGCCATTAAAATTCTTCTTTTTCAGTTCAAAAGATAGACTTAAACTCTTGGTGGAGAAGATTATTGAAGAAGAAAAGACCCCACTCACTGATGGAAAGATTCAACAATCCTTAAAGAAATATGGAATATCTGTGGCTCGAAGAACAGTAGCCCAATGCAGGAAGGAACTGAAGATTCTATCTTTCAGAAGAAGATGATTACTAAAAGAAAGACCCAGATCAAGCTGATCCTTCTCTTTAGCCTCCTCCTCTTTTTAGGAGTAAACTCAGCTACCTTCCTCTTCTACTTAAAGGCAAAGGATTATCTGGATCAGGAGTTGGGAGAGAGACTAAAGGCAATAGCTGCCACCTCTTCTTTGAAGATAGATTCCTCCCTTCTTTCTTCTTCTGAAACTGCAGAAACTCTCTATCCATTGCTGGCTAAGATAAAGGAGGCCAATCAATTGGAGGCTCTCTTCATCTTTGATAGAAACAGAAGGTCTTTGGTAGACACAAGGCCTGAGATCTTCTTTGGTCAGGAGTATCCATATCTGGCTTTACATCCTGAGAGTGTTGATAAGGCTTGGTCAGGGACTGTTTCTTCTTCAGAACTCTACCAGGTTGAGGGGCTATACTTCAAGAGTGGGTATGCTCCGATAGGAGAGGAGGCCATCCTCTGTGTAGAGGCATCAGCTCAGTTCTTGGGGGTTTTGGATAGGCTAAAGAGAAGTCTGATGGCAGGATCTCTCCTTGCTTCTTTAGGAGTGGGTCTTTTGGTCTTACTCTTGATCAAGGCCATCTCTTCTCTGGCCTCCTCTGAGGCTTTTCTTCTTCAGGCAGAGAGGGTGGCGGCTATGGGCCAGATGGCAGGATCAGTAGCCCACCAGATCAGGAATCCCCTCTCTATAATCAGGGGAACAGCCGAGGCCTTGAAGGAGAGGTATGATCCTGAATCACAGGATGAGCTCTTTGACTATATCACAGAAGAGGTGAAGAGAATAGATTAGACTACCAGGCGTTTTCTCAACCTCAGAAAAGAGCCCCTCAATTTAGAGGAAGTGGCTCTTCCTGAGGTTATTGACTCTGTGCTGAAGAGATTCAAGGTAGAGGCTACTACCTGCTATGACCCAGCCATCCATATCTTGGCAGACAGAGAGAGGATAGCGGAGGTATTCTCCAATCTGATCCGAAATTCAATAGAGAGCACTGACGAGGCGGTCAAGATAGAGATTGAGACCAAGAAAGAGAAGGATTTTGTCAAGATAAGGTTTGCCGATAGAGGAAAGGGGATTGCAAAAGAGGATAGAAAGAGGATATTTGAACCATTCTTCACCACCAAGGAGGAGGGAGCAGGCTTGGGATTGGCCATTGTCAAGTCTGTCCTTGAGGCTCATCAGGGCAAGATAGAGGTAAAAAGCAGAAAAGGGAGAGGATGTGAGTTTATTATCAGATTACCCCTCAGGAGGCAAGATGCTTAGGATACTGATTATTGATGATGAATCCAAGATCTGCAAGCTCTTGGAGCTTTCTTTAAGCAAAGAAGGTTATGAGGTGGATACCTCCACGAAGGCAAGGGAAGGTTTGGAGAAAGCCCGAAGATATGGGTATGATGTAATAATATGCGATCTTAAGATGCCTGAAGTTAGCGGAATAACCATCCTATCTGAGGTGAAAAAGCATACCCCTGATACTGAGGTAATCATCATCACAGCCTATGCTACGGTGGAGACAGCAGTCTCTGCCATGAAGGAGGGGGCCTATGATTATCTGATCAAGCCATTCCAACAAGATGAACTGAAACTGCTCATTAAAAGAATTGGTGAAAAGAAGAGGTTGATCAAGGAGAATATAGAGCTTAAGCAAGAGCTGAAGAAAAGGTATAGGTTTGATCAGATTGTTGGCAGATCAGGCAAGATGAGGGATCTCTTGAGATTGGTAGAGAAGGTGGCTCCCACTGATACCATGGTTTTGATCAGGGGGGAGACAGGAACAGGAAAGGAGCTGATTGCCCAGGCAATCCACCATAACAGCAAAAGGAGTGAGAAACCTTTAGTGGTTGTCCATTGTGCCACCCTTCCTTCCACCCTCTTAGAGAGCGAGCTCTTTGGATATGAAAGAGGAGCCTTTACAGGAGCAGAAAAAGAGAAACCAGGCAGGTTTGAGTTGGCAGATAAGGGAACCATCTTTTTGGATGAGATTGGAGAGATGGCCCTTGAGATCCAGGCCAAGCTATTGAGGGTCCTCCAGTATAAAGAGTTTGTCAGATTAGGAGGTGTCAAGACAACCAAGGTGGATGTTAGGATCATTGCTGCCACCAACAAAGACTTAGAGGAGGCCTTAAAGAAAGGTGAGTTTCGGGAGGATCTCTATTACAGGATCTCCACCTTCCCCATCTTCCTTCCTCCTCTTAGAGAGAGAAAGGAGGATATCTCTGATTTAATCTATCATTTTCTGCATCATCAGGAAGATAGGATATCAAAAGAGGCTATCTCTTCTCTGGCAGAGTATGATTGGCCAGGCAATGTGAGGGAGTTAGAGAATGTCATAGAACAAGCGCAAGTGTTAGCCCAGGACTCAATGATCACCCCTGACCACCTTTCCATTTATATCAGAGAAAGAAGGAAAGGACCTCTCTCTTTAGAGATTCCAGACTCTGGCCTCTCTTTAGCCAAGATAGAGGAGGATCTAGTCAAAGAAGCCCTCAAGAAGGCAGGGGGAAATAAGACCAAAGCTGCCAAGCTGTTGGGGATTACCCGGCGCTCCCTCTATTCCAAGCTGAAGAAGATGTGCATTTAGGAACACTTTTGTACCATTATGTGCATTTTTATCTCCTTGCATCTCACAAGACCCTTGAAAAATAGGCAAATCTATTTTGGCATACTTTTTGCTATAAGTAAAGTGGAAGCTTCCAAAACCTACGAGGAGGTGAGTAAGATGAAGAAGGTAATGGCAATGATCTTAGGGATGATGGTCTTGGGGATAGGGACAGCTTTCTCACAGCCTGACCCTAAAGAGGTGGCCAAGAGGGAGTTCGGCCACCTGATGGAGCTGCTTGATAGGGCAGAGGAGATAGTGGAAGAGAGTGGCAATGAGGAGGCGGCTGAGGTCTTAGAGAAAGCCAAGAAGGAGGCTGAGAAGGCAAAAAGGGCTATTGAGGATGGTAAGTACAGAAAGGCCTTAAAACACATTCGCTTTGCCACCAAGTTGGCCCTGCGGGCAATAGAGATCGCAAAGCCTGATAAGTTGGAAGAGAGGGCAAAGAGAGCCTATGAGCGCCTAGAGAGGCTCTTGGAGAGGGCAGAAAAGATAGTGGAAGAGAGTGGCAATGAGGAGGCGGCTGAGGTCTTGGAGAAAGCCAAGAAGGAGGCTGAGAAGGCAGAGAAGGCTATTGAGGATGGTGATTACAGAAAGGCTTTAAGACTGATAGAGAGAGCTACTGAATTTGCCCTTAAGGCGATAGTGATAGCCGAAGGTGGACCAGAAGAGGCAGCCAAAAAGGCCCTTATTCGCCTGGATGAGCTGATCAAGAAGGCCACCAAAATAGTGAACGAAAGCAACAACCTTGAGGCAGGAAAGGTGCTCTTTAAGGCAAAGCAGATGCAAAGAAAAGCTGAGAAGGCCTTTGAGGAAGGAGACTATCGTCTGAGCCTGAGGCGCTCTGGAATAGCTACCAGATTGGCTCATAAGGCTATAAGGATAGCTGAAACTAAAACCTCAGAATGAAACTTTCTGCCAGAGAGAAAAGGCAGGATCAGAAGATGTGTAGATGTTAACTAACGCTACATTATTTGATAAAATATGTAGCGTATGCAGATTAAAATTTATAAGAATGCTCGTACAACTTTAGCCATTAGAATATAAAAAATAACCTCT
>JBFLYE010000049.1 GCA_040756715.1 bacterium | reverse complement strand
TTATAAAACTTAACCTTCAATTCAAAATTCAAAATTTAGAATTCAAAATTTCTTAAAAGGTGGATGAATTTTTAAACAGATAAACACACACTATCTATTTTTGCACTAAGTGATGGAAGATACTATAGCTAAACATACGCCATTAAAACCCCTTTTCGCCAAATGCCTCTTCCCTTTTTTCTTCCCCTTTATCAAGTAAGCCAAATTTTCTCATTCTAAGGTCAAGGTCTACCCTGTTGTATGAAATGCTTAAAGCGGTTTTTCTCTCTATCTCCTTTCTCTTGTATCTATTAAACAAATCCTCATTAAGGCTTATTATCTCAGGAGACCTTGTCTTTCCATCCAAAGCCTCCTTCATCTCCATAAAATTCGCTCCCTTCTCAATTATATCAGCCACATAGGGCGTATTGGCAAGGATTTCACAGACAGGAATAAACCCTCCTCCTATTTTTGGAGCAAGTTGCTGAGAAATAAATGCCCTCATTATAGAGGCAACTTCCTTATATGCATCAGCCTTGCTTATGTTCTGCCTTAAGGTTACAATCCTCTCAATGGTCTGTATGGCATTCCTTGTATGCAAGGTTGCTAAAACAAGATGTCCTGTATTTGCGGCGGTTATTGCCTCTTCCATTTCATCCTTTCCCCTTATCTCTCCAAGCAAAATTACATTTGGGTGTTTTCTTAAAGAAGCAACAATCCCATCATAAAATGAGGGAACATCAATCCCAACCTGCTGCTGGATAACAATATCAGTAAAACCATCCTTTCCCTCTTTTGGTTTATGGACAAATTCAATAGGGTCTTCAATAGTAACAATGGAAAGAGACCTTGTATCCCTCATCTCTTTTATCATCGCAGAAAGGGTGGTTGATTTTCCAGAACCTGTAGGTCCTGTAACCAGGACCAATCCGTCTTTGGAAGAGCATACAATCTTAAGTCTTTCATAAATCTCAGGGGAAAAGGAAAGGTTATTAAGGGATGGAATTTTGGCTGGGATATATTTCATTACTATCCCAAGGTTTCCAAGGGTGGATGTAATATGAACCCTGAAATATGCCTTATCTTCTAATGAATAGCTTGTGTCCAACTCCCTCCTTCCAATGTGCTCCTTTTTTGTTATAAGGGAGATAATATTTGCTATATCTTCCGGGGTTAATATTGGGTATTTTTCTTTAAAATAAGCGTTTATTTCATAAAGGTTATGGTCTTTGGAATCCCTTAATATAGGATAATTATAAGAGACAAAATAAAGGTCTGGAAAGCCCCTTTCTGCTACGAGAGAAAGGATTGAATGGAATGCCTCTTCTTTATAAAACCCGCGATATTCTAACATATTATTCTAAAGAAAGCCATTTTTCTATTTCATCGGCAAGCTCATCCTTTATTTTGGGTTCTTTTTTCCCCTTTATCGCCTCAATAAACTCCCTTGTCTTTTCTTCTCCAAGATTATCAACCAGAGCCTTTAATCCAAGCTTAACAATATCTTTTTCCTCTTTTACTATCTCCTTTTCTTTCCCCTTTTCGGTAAAATCAGGGCAGGTAGAGCATTTTTTTATATCAAAGATGGGTTCCTTAAGCTTATCACAAACAGCCCTTTCAATCTTTATTTCTACCCTCCTTCCTCCCACGCCGAGTGCTGAAAAAACCTCATCCTTTCTTAAAGAAAATGCAAGATGACCACACCTTTTTTCAAAAAGGGGACAATGTGCCTTGCAGAGCTCTTTTGTTATTCTGGGAGAACCCCTTACTACCTTCTTGCAAATAAAATCACCCGATTCCTCTACCCCAAAAAATTCACATTCTTCCATTTTTAAGATATTTCCCTCCACATTCCCTTGCCAGGTTTCTTATTTTTTCAATGTAGTTTTTTCTCTCAGAAACGCTTATTAAACCCCTTGCATCTAAAATATTGAATATATGTGAGCATTTCAAAAGATAGTCATAGGCAGGAAGATATAACCCCTTTTTTAATAAATTAAAGGATTCCTTTTCATAAATTCCAAATAGCTCAAAGTGGCTATTGGAATCTGCCACTTTAAAGTTAAATTTAGAAAATTGAATCTCTCCTTCAAGATAAATATCTCCATATGTTGTGCCGTTGTTCCAGACAAGAGAAAATACATTATCCTTTTCTTGAAGGAACATTGCAATCCTCTCCAAACCATAGGTTATCTCACAGGATACAGGATGAAGAGAAAGGGATGCCATTTGCTGGAAGTATGTAAATTGGGTTATTTCCATTCCATCAAGCCAAACCTCCCATCCCAAGCCTCCTGCACCAAGTGTAGGAGATTCCCAATCATCCTCAACAAACCTTATATCGTGTAAATTAGGCTCTACACCAAGAGCGTTCAAGCTTTCAAGGTAGACATCCTGGATGTCATCAGGAACGGGTTTTATAATAACCTGAAATTGGTAGTAATGATAAAGCCTGTTTGGATTCTCTCCATACCTTCCATCGGTTGGCCTTCTGGATGCCTGAACATAGGCAATCCTCCAGGGTTTTTCTCCCAATACCCTGAAGAATGTCAGAGGGCTAAATGTCCCTGCCCCAACTTCAATGTCATAAGGTTGGGCTATTAAACATCCATAATCAGCCCAATATTTTTGAAGGTTAAAGATTATATCTTGAAAGGTCATTTTATTTTCTAGTGTTTGAATTACCTCAAAGCCTTTTTTATTCATAGAGAACCCTCCCTTTCATTCTCTCTATAAGAGATGATGGAATTTCTTCTTTTCTGATAAGGTGAATGCTTCTTGTGGTTCTTTTTTCAAAAAAAAGCCATGCATCAAGATATTTCTCCTTTGAAAGTCCAGATACCACAAAATCAAGGTCTGATTTTTGAGCAAAATTGCCTTTAGAAAAAGAGCCTATTAAAGAGAGGGATTTTATCTCGGGAAAGGTTTTTTTAAACTCTTTTGCTATTGCTGGAAGAGAATTTTTAAGAAGCCTTGCCTCATAACGGCTTGATTGCTCTCTTTTCTTAATAAATAACTCAAGACTTTCTATGGGTTTCATAATCCTCCCCTAAGGTCCGCTGGCTTCAAGCCCTTCTTTTTCCTCCTATCTCTTGCTTAAACTAGGCGCGAGCGGGCTTGGAGACAAAGGCTTTTCTAATGCCCTTTGCTCCCATAAGGTCGCAAAGATGCATAACAAAATCCTTTGCTCCCGGCCCTTCGCTTCGCTTCGGGCTTCAAGCCCTTCTTTTTCCTCCTATCTCTTGCTTAAACTAGGCGCGAGCGGGCTTGAACCGCTGACCCCTTGCGCGTCAAGCAAGTGCTCTCCCACTGAGCTACGCGCCTATCCCAATATCTCTTGATAAAGCCTTATTGCCTCCCTAATGTCTTCCTTAATACCTGGAATAAATTCATAAAGGTCTAATTCCTCAAGTAAAATCCATCTATATTCAACAAACTCTGCCTCATTGAGGATTACTTGGTCATCAAGATAATCTACAAATCTACATAAAAATTTTATCCCCGGAATAATAGCATCATTCTCTCTATCATCTATCTTATAACTACCAAATGCCTTTAATGGCTCAACAATTACACCAAACTCTTCCCTAAACTGCCTCTTTATAGCCTCTTCAAAATATTCCCTCCTATGCACTTGACCGCCACCACACTCCCAAAGTCCAGGATATAGCCTTCTTTTATTATTCCGTTTACCCACCAATATTTTTAATACATCCTCCCTTCTTACACAAACACCCGCTACATAAACCTCTATTTGATGAATCTCGTCTTCACGGGTAAGCGGATGAATTTGAGGAAGATGCACCTCATTAGAACACCAAACTTTCTTTCCAGCAAAAAAACCTTTTATTCCTGTTAATACTTCTTTCCTAAAACCACTTGCTTCTATTTTTTCTGTGTGTTTTAGCGTTGAGGTATAATCAATTATTATACCACAAGGTCTGGCAAAATCACAGTAGCGAGAGGTTAAATTAAGAAAATATTCCATATAATCAACCTCTTCACTTGGGTAGATTATTTCCTTTATAAAACCAACGCTCATTCCAATCCCAAGGCTTAATAAATCAAAATTAAAGCCTTCCTTGTTTAGCTCTTTTTTCTTTTTATCAAATTCATCCTTTAACATTTTAAGGCTGCTTATTACCTCATCAAATTCTTCTTCTCTATAATCTTTTATGATAAAAACACCATCACCAAGAAATTTTCTATAGTTTTTATCCCTTGGAAAGTATTTCTCTATAATTTTGTAGAAGCTATATAATAATATTTTTCGAAAATGGTCATTATTTCCTTCGAGATTGTTCCATTGGGAGAAATTTCTAATATCAACATAGATAACATAGCTTCTTACCCCTTTAATCTTGACTACAAGCATTTCATCTGTAGGGGTTATAGCATCCTTCTTCTGTATCTTAGCCTTTATACTGTAATCGTCTTTCATACTGTTTTTCTATATTTTTCTTTCAGGCGGCGAGCGGATTCGAACCGCTGAATAAAGGTTTTGCAGACCTCTGCCTTCCCACTTGGCTACACCGCCTTTAAATCGCTTCGCTTAATTGTAAATTTTAAATTACTAGATTTTAAATTGTAAAGTCTTTCCCAATTGAAAATCATAATTCAAAATTTCGTAAATTATTGCTTCAAGATCAACTCAACTTCAGCCTTTCCCATATTCATCATCTTTGCTATCTCTGCTATCTCAAATCCCTCATCCCTTAGCCTAAAGACCTCGGGAAATTTTTTGCTCTCCCTCTCTTTTGCCCTTTCATCAAGCTCCTTTAGGACATCCTTTGCTTCCTTTATTTTTTCCTCTAAAATGTCAATATTTCTTTGGGCAATTTGGTCAAAGGAGGCTATTAATCTCTCACCCTTTTCAAAGAAAGCCCTCATTTCATTTTTCTCCCCTTTCTTCTCCCGAATTCTTTGGATTATAAGAAAAAAAACAAGGAAGAGAAGAAGAAAGAAACAAAGATATATCACCTTTTGTTTCTAAATGAAAGAATAAGCTCTATTTCTCCTTTTCCAATCTTTGTCTTCTTGGCTATCTCCTCTACACTTAATCCATTATCAGCCAATTCATAGATGAGCTTGTTGATTTCCTCCCTTGTAGTTTTTTGAGGAGGGACAATTTCTTCCCTTTTCTTTGTCCGAATGACAGGCTCTTGTTCAAACATTGTTGCGGATGTTATAAGGGATTCAAGGCCTACAAGCCGTTTATAAACCTCATCTACCAATTCCCTTACCTCCCTATATCTTTTTTCAATTGTAGAAAGCCTTCCATCCTGTCTTTGTTCAAAGGAAGAAAGCATACTTTCATAAGAAAGCTTGTGTTTATTAAACTCATTTTGAAGGGGCATTATAAACTCTGTGGCTGTCTGCCTTGCGAGGTCTTTAAAATTTAAGCCCTTTAATGAAGAAAGATTATTTATCTCAACATCCAATTGGGCAATGGATTTTTTTATCCCTTGATATGCCAGGCCAAGCTCCCTTATTCTTGGTTCAAGAGAGAGAGAAACATCCTTTGCTATTTGGGAAAATACCTTTTCAGACCTTAATCCCTCGATAAATTCACCTGGCATCATCCTTTCTAACTGTGAAATCTGGGAGGAGACAATTTTTGATGATTGCTTTAAGTTTTTAAGCTCGTCTTCTATATCAGAGGGAGGAATGTGGAATAATGGCTTTTGTATCCTCCTTTCCCTTTTCATAAGATGGATAATTATTAGAAAAATAATGAGTATTCCAACCATAGAGGTTATTGTCAGGCTAAATATTATCCATAAGGGCCTTTTTTCCTCCTCTATTTGAGCATGCTCAAATATCTCAAAAGGCATTGTTTCTTCTACATATGTTTCGCTCCCTACCTCCCCTTTAGGCTCAGATATTTCTTCTCTTTTTTCTCTTCTCTCTTGCTGCTTCTCTCTTCTTTTTTCTGGCTTCTTAATCTCTTTCTTTTCTTTAACAATCGGCCTCTCTTCTATAACTTCCGGTTGAACAATTTCTTCTTTTTCCTTTAAAGAAAAGAGGTCTATCTTGGAATATACCAAAAGAGGAATAAGCAGAAGAAAAAGGACTTTACTTTTGAACCCTTCTTTTAGCTTCACGGATTTTCTCCTTAATCCCTCTTGCCGGAAATGGAAGAATTTTATCATCTGGTGTATAATCTGGAGAAAGCTCAAGGACAAGGCTAAATTCTAAAAGGCTATTTTTAAAATCACCCTTTTTATAATAGGCATCACCCAGATTATCGTGGAAGAATGCGATTAATGGCTCAAGCTCAACTGACTTCTTAAAATAGAAAATCGCCTCATCTATTCTATCAAGGTAATAATATGCCAGCCCCATATTGTTATGGGCATTTGATGCACCTGGAGAAAGAGAAATAGCATGCTTGTATTCAACAATAGCCTTTTCCAGTATGTCATAAGCCTTCTTTTCATTTTTTGTCTTAAGGTAATAAAACCCTCTAGCAAGAAGGGCATTTCCATACATAAAAAAGACATCTGGGGTATAAAGCCCAAATTCAATTGCCCTTCTATAATCTTCTACGGATACAAAATCAGAATCTATAGGATTTGTATAATCAGCAAGCTTAAAATAGGCATTTCCTCTGTAATAGTAAAACAAGGGGTTATTTGATTCCAAAGAAATAGCCTTTGTAAATGCATCCTTTGCAAAGTTGGGTTCGTCTTTAGAAAGCAAGGCACAGCCTAAAAAAAAATGAACCTCTGGCTCATCTGGTGCTAGCTCTGCTGCCTTTTTAAGGTAAAAAATGGCATCATCAAATTTTTCTAGCTTAATGTAGGTCTTCCCAAGGGAAAAATTTGCCTCAAAGTTTTCTTCTTCAATGGATAAAACATCTTTGTAAGATTTAGCTGCATTTTTATAATCCTCCTCCTCCATAAGAATCTGGGCAAGAAGAAGCCTGCTTTTTACATCCTCTAAAGAAAGGGAAGAGGCCTTTAAAAGGGCATCCTTTGCCTCTTTATTCATTTTTAGTCTATAATATGTCTTTCCAAGATAAAACCAAGAGAGAAAGCTTTCGGGAAATGCACTCGTTGCTTTTTTAAAATTAGAAAGGCTATCTTCTAAATTATTTTTGAAATAGCTATCTATCCCAAGGTTATAATATATATTTGTCTTACAAAAAAGAAGAGAGGGGATAAAAAGGAGAAGAAAAAATCTTTTCATTTTTTGTTTATTCTATCTTCTTAAATAAGACATTGTCAAGCCTTTTCTTCTTTTAGGGCAACATATGCCTCAAGAACATCACCCTCTTTAATATCAGAATAAGAAAGTCCTATTCCACAATCAAGACCAGCTTTAACAAAGGAAACATCCTCTTTAAATCGCTTAAGAGAAATGATTGAGGTTTCAGCAATCACCTCACCATCACGGATAATTTTTACCTTTGCACCACCCTCTATTTTTCCTCCCTCAACAAAACAACCGGCAATTAATTTCTTTTCAATCTTAAATATCTTCTTTACAATTGCCTTTCCAATTCCCTTAAGCTTTATTTTTGGAGCAAGTAACCCCAAAGCTGCCTTTTCTATCTCAGCTATTGCCTCATAGATAATATCATAGGTATATATCTTTACACCCTCTTTCTCAGCTAATGCTTTTATGGCAGATGAGGGCTTGATATGAAAACCAATGATTATCCCAGATGCTGCCTTTGCAAACATTATATCCTGCTCAAGGATACCTCCACAACCTGAATGGAGGATCTTTATCCCTACATTATTTAAAGGAAGCTCCTTTAAAGATGAGCATAGTGCCTCGCAGGTTCCAGAGACATCTGTCCTTATGATCAAAGGAAGCTCTTTAACCTCGCCTTCTTCAATTTTTTTAAAGAGGTCTTCCAGGCTAATCTTTGGCCTTTCAAATGCCACTTGAGCTTCTTTCTTTTTCTTTAAAATAATATCTGCCTCCTCCTTACTTATCACAGACAGTCTTTCTCCCGCCTTTGGAAGGGTTGAAAATCCTAATACCTCCACCGGCGTTCCCGCAGATGCCTCATTAAGCCTCATTCCCATATCGTCAATCATAGCCCGAACCCTGCCAATATTAGAGGAAACAGCAAATGTATCCCTTATCTTTAAAACGCCGTCTTGAACAATAACGCTTCCCACAGGACCTAGCCCCTTATCAATCCTTGACTCAATAATTGTTCCATAAGCCTTGTTTTTTGGGTTATAAGACAAAGAGAGCATTTCTGCTTGAAGGAGAATCATCTCAAGAAGGTTATCAAGCCCCCTTTTTTCTTTAGCGGATACCTCGCAAAAGATAACATCTCCTCCCCATTTTTCATCAACCAGACCATAATTTGCAACCTGTTGCCTTATTTTATCAGGATTTGAGGAAGGAAGGTCAATCTTGTTAACTGCTACAATAATTGGAACACTTGCTGCCTTGGCATGGTTTATTGCCTCAATTGTCTGAGGCATTACACCATCATCAGCTGCTATAACAAGGACAACAATGTCGGTAACCTTTGCTCCCCTTGCCCTCATTGCGGTAAATGCAGAATGGCCAGGTGTATCTATAAAGACAATTTCTCCATTTTTTGTCTTTATCTTATAAGCTCCAATATGTTGGGTTATGCCACCTACCTCTCCCTCTACAACCCTTGTATTCCTTATGGCATCAAGGAGAAGGGTTTTCCCATGGTCTACATGACCCATAATTGTAACAACCGGAGGTTTCTGCACAAAGGGTATTATAAATTGAAACCAGAAGCCTTTGCAAGCAAAATCATAGATTTATAGTATCTTCCATCACTTAGTGCAAAAATAGATAGGGTTGTGTTTATCTGTTAAAAATTCATCCACCTTTTAAGAAATTTTGAATTCTAAATTTTGAATTTTGAATTGAAGGTTTAAGTTTTATAAAATTTTTTCCCTTTTAATTCAAAATTCAACATTCAAAATTCATAATTTTATAAAGTTTTCCTTAAGATTATCTAAACCCATACATTTTGTAAAGCGTTATGGAATTAACTATAATTTTATAGTATCTTTCACATAAATGTTCAGAAATACTATGGAAATTTCAAAATGATTTTACCCTTCTTATCCTACGCCAGAATCCTCCCCTTCTTCCCGTTTTTCTGAAATAGCCAGGGATGCTTTTTCCACCGAATCTTGTATGTGGAGAAACCCAATATCTTTTATTTGCCTTAATATTCTCCATTATTAAGCTTGGATGTTGATAGTATTCCTGCTTTTTATGGCAGGCATAACAAAGGGTGATAAGGTTTTGTAAGCTATGTATTCCACCAAATGATATAGGCATTATATGATGTATATGTAACCTTGTGGTCTTTCCACAAATTCTGCATTTATGTCCATCACGGGTTAAACATTTATCCTGTCTTTCTTTCCAATCTGGTGGATAGCCCTTGAATTTAAGAAATTCTCCATCTAATTCCCCATCAAAAACAACATCAAGCATAGCCAATAGTGCATTAGGCTCTTTTCTTGGGACATCTGGAGGCTCTTGGCAAGGGATTTTTATTTTTAATAAAACCAGGTGAATAATAAAAAATGCCCCTGAGATTAAAAAACAAAAAATAGGGATAATTTTATTGGTTTTTCCAAAGAGAAAGAGGAAAAATGGGGTAAGGAGAAAAATTACTAAAAGATATAAACTTATCCAGGCAAATCCTTTAAGCCTCTGGCATTTAACCCATTTATCCTTATGTTTTAATTCCCAATCTTCCTTTTTTTCTTGATAGCTCTGATACTCAAGAAGAAATTTCTCTCCTCCCCTTTTGTCAAAATTATATCTACAAGGAAAACAGGTAAGACCCCTTAACCCCCTAATCGCAGGCTCATTACCTAAATCCCTTCCGCAATTATAACAAACCCTTTGCAATTAAAATTTACAATTCATAGGCTTCTTATAAGCTTATCTATATCGGAGAATAGCTCTTGAAATATAGAGGAGGAAACATTCCAAAGAAAAGGAAAGAGAAGGAAAAGAACAATCAGTCCAGAAAGAATGGTAATGGGAAAACCAAAGATCATAATGTTTATCAAAGGCGCTGCTTTCGAAAGAAGACCTAATGAAAGATTTACCAGGAATAATACACAAAGAAGGGGAAAGCTAATCTTAAGGGCTGTGGCAAACATCTTGCAAAACATCTCAATCGTAGAAGAAGAGAGAATTTTTGATGAGACTAGAGATAACCCTGTAACAAATTTGAATGAAGAAATTACAGCATAAAGGATTGTTTGTGGTCCATCTATTGTAATAAATACAAGGAGACCAAATAGCCCTAATAATTGCCCAATAACGGGTTGCTCTACCTCAGAGACCGGGTCAAAGACATTGCTTATGGCAAACCCCATTGAAACAGAATAGAATTCTGCTGAGAGGCTAAATAAAGAGACAATAAAAGAGGCAAAGAGTCCAATGGTAAGCCCAATAATAATCTCGGATATGGAGAGAATAGCATAGCTAATGATATTTGTTGGTGGTTGTGGAATAAAGGAAAGAACAGGAGGTGCTGCGGCAAGGGAAGTAAGGAGGCAGATGCTCACCCTTATTGGATAGTCTATATTTGGGCTTGAAAACAGAGGGGCTGTAATAAATATTCCAGATATTCTAAGGAATACAAGCAAGAATTTTTGGAATTCAGAAACTAAAACTTCCATTATTAAAGGGTTGAAATTATCTCAAACACCCTAGTTGTCCATCCTGCCATTGTTTTCCCCAGCCAGGCAGCACATAGCCCACCTGTAATAAGGACAGCCAAAATCTTTGGGACAAATGTTATGGTTTGCTCCTGAATGGAGGTTGCTGTTTGAAGGATGGAGATTATCAAACCAACAATGATTGATACAGCAAGCATAGGAAGGGAAAGGAGCAAGCAATAAAAAATAGCCTCTTGAAAAAGCTTGATTACGAATCCTTCTGTCATCTCAATGAAAACTCAAAACAAGCCTATGGATTAAAAGATTCCAGCCATCAACCATAACAAATAAAAGGATTTTAAATGGTAAGGAAATCATCGCAGGTGGAAGCATAATCATTCCCATAGACATAAGCACAGAGGCAACAATAATGTCGATAACCAAAAATGGCAGAAATAGCAATATTCCAATCTGAAAGGCAATGGAAATCTCAGATGTCATAAAGGCTGGGATAAGGGTTAGAATGGGAATATCCTCTGGCGTTCTTGGCCTTTCTAGGTTTGATATTTTTACAAACAAGGCCAGGTCTTTCTCCCTTGTCTGCCTTAACATAAAATCCTTTACCAGGATAGATGCCTCCTCCAATGCCTTTGTTCCTGTAATCTTTTTTTCCATATATGGCGTTAGGCTATTTTTGTTAATTTTATCCAAGGTGGGAGACATAATAAAAAATGTTAAAAACAGAGCAAGGGCTGTAATTACCTGCTGGGGAGGTGCTTGTTGGATTGCCAAAGCCTGTTTTACAAATGTAAGAACAATGACTATCCTTACAAATGATGTAACCATTATAATAATTGAAGGAACTAGAGCAAGGATGGTAAGGACAAATAAGATTTGAAGGCTCATTGCAACATCCTCTGGTTTTCCGGGGGCAATCCCTAAATTTATCTTTGGAATGGGAATGTCAGCACAAAATGAGGAAAAGGCAATAAAGAGAAAAAATAATACCTTTTTCATATCATAAATTAAATACCATTTTTCTATCTTTGTCAAGGTTTTTTACTTTGTTTGAATAATTAACCGTGGAAAAAAACTCCCCGACTGCTCATAAAATTGGCTTTTATGAAAGGTTTTTGATATAATATATTCTATGTATGTGGTTAGCTATCCTAATAAAAGTTACCTCTTATCTTCTGGTGCTCTGGTGCTAGTAGGTTGCCCTCTCTTATGAAGAATATAATTATCGCGATTATCCTTGGCTGGGGAGGGTTTGTTTTTTTTAAGTTTATCAATAACCACCAGAGCTTTATTTCTGATTTTAATTTTCTCCTTTCTGTTTTAAAGCCTATTTTTCTTCTTTTGCCCTTCATTTTTCTCTCTTATTCTTTGGGTTTTCTTTTTTTTAAGTTATTAGGTCTTA
>JBFLYE010000048.1 GCA_040756715.1 bacterium | reverse complement strand
TAAGTTTTATAAAATTTTTCCCCTTTTAATTCAAAATTCAACATTCAAAATTCATAATTTTATAAAGTTTTCCTTAAGATTATCTAAACACATACATTTTGTAAAGCGTTATGGAATTAACTATATAAATCCAGGAACAGTTTTTAACACATCAAGGAGGTTGCGTGCGCCCATTTTTTAATCTCTTCTTCTGTAATTACAGTAACGATTGCAGGCGCCTCAGTAGCAAGTTGTTCTTTTTTTGCTGCTGTAACAACTACGGGTATCTCTCTAAATAGCAGCTCTTCCTCGCCTGCTATTTCTTCTTGTCTTTCCTCTGCTATGGCAAACCCAATTATAACCCATGCCAGCATCCCTCCAATTAACCATTTACATATCCTCTCCATTTTTACTTCCCTTATAATATGCCTTTTTTTTGGCAGACTAAAATAAAATGTAGTAGATAGATATTCCTGTTTTATTTCGGTATCTTAGAAACAAGCGTCCAGTAAATGTCAAATTGCTCCATTACCTTCTTTACAATGGATGTTCCAATGTTTGGGCTGCTCGGATTTACTTCTAATGCCCTTGTCTTGGGTATTATAATTAAATCCATATCTTCCATTGGTATTGCTCCAAGCAAAACTTGATCTCCCATAACCAATGCACCTGCAAAACCCACACGATTTTTGAAATGCAGCTCAATTGGACCAACATAAGAAATAAGTTTTTGCGTTCCATCAGCCAATGTTACCTCTCTTTTATCTATTTCTTCTAATTCCAATTGAATTTGAATATGCGAAGGAATGCACAAATGTAGAGCACCCGAATCTGCCAGGCAACTAACTTCTACTGGTTGTAATTCCTGCCTTCTTGGATTCTTCAAAATTAGTTTTTCATTAACTAAACCCATACACCCTTTTTTCTAACCATTGGACTCTCTGACTCTTTAGGCTTTTACTTTGGTATCTTTGAGACAAGTGTCCAATAAATCTCAAATTGCTCCATTACCTTTACAAATTGCTCAAAGTCCATTGGCTTGGTAATATAGGATACCGCACCATTCTCATAGCTTCTCACAATATCCTCTTCCCTCTCTGAGACAGTAAGCATTATTACAGGGATTGTCTTTAAGCACGGCTCTTTTTTGATATTTTCCAATGTCTCAAACCCATCCATCCTTGGCATATTTATATCTAATAAAATAAGCCCTGGTCTTGGAGCTTTTTCTTTATCTGAATAATCTCCTTTATTTAAGAGAAAATCTATTGCCTCCTCCCCATCCCTTACAATATACAATGGGTTGATAAGCTTAAGCTTTTTAAATACCTTTTGAATTATTACAATATCGTCCTCATTATCTTCTACCAAAAGAATATTTATTGCGTGCATATTCATATCATCCACCTCCTTAAAACTGTATTTGTATCCTCAAACCCCCTTCCTCTTCCTTTATAGAAAGTATTACCTTATTCATCCTCTCACACCATAGCCTCACACCCCTTTCAAATGTAGGGCAATCTCCCAAAACCTCCAGAATATCCCCCTTTTTCATATCAGGAGACTTAATCGCAATCTTCATTACTGGGTGGGGGCACCTAAGCCCCCTTACATCTAATATTTCAATTGCCATTATTAAAAAATAATACATTTAACTATATTTTCTTGTCAATTATCTTAATGTCAACTTTCATTAGACAAAAAAGGCTTGTTTTTTTATAATATTTCTTATGAAAAAGATAACCCCTTTACTTTTTTCGCTCTTTGTCTTTCCAGATATTAACTGGAATTTCCAAGTGCCATCCGGCATTTGTATAGATAAAGCTGGGATGATCTATGTTGTTTCCTCGGGAGACTCCAGAATAAAAAAATATACAAGGGATGGAAGGCTTTCTCTTGACTTTGGAGAAAGGGGAGAAGGTAAGAGATGCCTTGATGGACCAATGGATGTAGCCATAAATTCCAGAGGCGATATATATGTATCTGATACCTGGAACAATAGAATTTCTGTATTTTCTCCTGACGGCACATTCAAGATGAACATAGGTGGCTTGGGAGAGGGAAAAGGAAGATTTAGGTATCCAAATTCTATAGCCTTTGATAAAGACGATTATCTCTATGTGGTTGATTCGGGAAATGGCATAGTTCAAAAATTCAGCCTGGAAGGAAGATTTATTATGGAATTTGGAAAGAAAGAGGGTCTAAAATGGCCTTGTGGAATAGCAATAGATGAGGATGTATACATCTCTGATTCCTCCAATGATAGAATTATGAGGTTTAATAAGGATGGAGGATTTATTGAATCAATAAGGGGAATAAATAATCCAGGTGGATTAGCATTCTCTCCTGATAAAAATCTCTATATTACGGATAGCTCTTCTATTGTAAAGCTTGCCGATAATGGATTTGTTCCATTTATTAAAGGTTTGTCAAATCCAGCTGATCTTGCTTTCAACCGCTCATCCATCTTTGTTTCCGAGAAGGGAGGAAATAGGGTCTTAAAATTTTCCCTTGATGGAATTCTTGAAGAGGAATGGAAAGCCTCGGGAAAATCCTTAGAAAGGCTTAATCTTCCTTATGATGTTGCTTTGAGCAAGGATGGTATATACATTGCAGATACAGGAAATAACAGAATTCTCTCTCTTGACTTCTCCTTTAAGCCAAAGGCAGTTTGGGATTTCCCCTCACCTATTGCAATATTCGTTGATGGTTATGAAAATATTTATTGTTTAAGCTCAAGGGAAAATGTGGTTATAAAATTTGACAAAGGAGGAAATGAGATTTTAAGGCTTTCAAGCCTTACCTTCCCAAGGGATTTGCTTGTAGATAAGAAGGCTATCTTTGTTCTTTGCTCTAAGGAAATTATGAGGTTTTCTTTAGATGGAGAATATCTTGGAACACTCTGTTCTTCTCTTAAAGAGCCATCTTGCATTGCGAAGGACAATTTTGGATTTATCCTTGTCTCTGATGGCAATACAATAAAAAAATTTTCGCAATCTGGCATATTGGTAAAAACCATAGAGAATCTTCTCTCTCCCGCTGGGATTGTAGTTGACAAGGATAGCAATATCTATGTAGCAGAGAGGGAAAAAAATTGCATCTTAAAGCTTGATTTTTATGGAAAAATTATTGATGTATTACCCATAAAGCTTCTCTATCCCTATGGATTATTCCTTGATGCTGATTCTAATCTCTACATTGCTGATTGTGGAAATCATAGGATGGTGGTTTTTGGGGAAAAAGACGATAGATTCCTTTCTCCTATGAAAAAGAAAGGGGTGGTTAAACCCAAGTCTAATCTAGCTGACCTTGTTGTTTCTGAAATAGATGTTTTAGAGCCAAAGCTTGGGATATGGACAAGGATAAAGGCAACCATAAAGAATATAGGAAATACAAAGGCAGATTTCATTAGTGTAGGTTTCTTTTGTAATTCTTCTAACATTGGATTTGGAAAGATAATAAAAAGCTTAAAGGACAAAGAAAGCACAACCATAAATACAATCTGGCTTCCCAGCGAAGAAGGCATACAAACAATAAGGGTTGTGGCAGACTGCGAAAACAAGATAGAAGAAGAAAACGAAGAAAATAACATAAATGAAAAAGAAATAGAGGTTTATTGAAATGGGAAAATTTTAAATGGCAAATTGAAGATGGAATAATTATAATAGTTCTACGGGGTTTTTTGTGGATTATATAAAATTAGCAATGCAAAATTAGCAATTAGCAATGAAAGAGGTTTTTGACAGAAAAAAGTCTTAAAGAGCCAAATATAAAATGGATATTCTCTCTTTATCAATATTTGTTCCCCTAATCGGGATCATTCCAATTTTATTCCTTAAAAATGAAAGGCTGATTAAGGGATTTTCCCTTCTGTTTTCAACTATTCCCCTCATTGGCTCAATCCTTTTCTTGCTTTCATTTGATAGAGCAAACCCCTCATTTCAATTTGTCGTGAATATTCCCTGGATTCCCTTATTCAAGATTTCATACCATATTGGACTTGATGGAATAAGCCTTCCCCTATTCTTTCTTACCTCCTTATTAAGCCCAATCTCTATCCTTGTCTCATTTAATATAAAAAATAGGGTAAAGGGCTATTTTATCTCTTTCCTCATCCTTGAAACAGGGATGCTGGGTGTGTTTTCAGCTCTTGACCTCTTTCTTTTCTATATCTTCTGGGAGCTCGTCCTTATTCCAATGTATCTCATCATTGGCATCTGGGGTGGAGAAAAAAGAATATATGCAGCAATTAAGTTTATTTTATATACCGCTATCGGCTCTGTGCTTATGCTCATTGGAATCATCTGGATATTTATCCAGACAAATACATTTGATATTACAGAGCTTATTGGACATCAGGAGATATTGCAAAATGCAAAATTTATCTGGATTTTATTATTCTTTGGCTTTGCAGTTAAGGTTCCTATATTTCCCTTTCATACCTGGCTTCCCGATGCCCATACCGAAGCACCTACTGCTGGCTCTATTCTCCTTGCTGGCGTCCTCCTTAAACTTGGGGCTTATGGGCTTTTGAGGGTAAATTTTGGGATATTGCCAGAGGTAACCCCTAATTTTTCTTATTTCCTTGCCATTCTTGGCCTTATCAATATCATTTATGGTGCGTTTACCGCAATGGCACAAAAAGACCTTAAGCGAATGATTGCCTGCTCATCCATATCACATATGGGCTATTGTTTGCTTGGGATGTCTGCCTTTACAACAAATGGCTTTAATGGTGCGGTTTTACAGATGTTTAACCATGGTATAATCACCGGCTCTCTCTTTCTTTTGGTTGGCGTTATCTATGACAGGGCTCATCACCGGGAAATCCTTGGTTTTGGTGGCATAGCAAAGGTTGTTCCCTCCTATTGTGCAATTATGGGAATAGCTGTTTTAGCCTCAATCGGCCTTCCTGGTCTTTCTGGGTTTGTAAGTGAATTTTTGTGCTTTATTGGTGCATTCCCTGTTTTTCCCATAATTACCGGGGGTGCGGTTTTTGGCGTCCTTATCGGTGCAATCTATATGCTCTGGATGTATCGCTATGTATTCTTTGGGCCTCTTAATGAAAAATACAAAGACCTATCCGACTTAGAGATCAGGGAATGGATAAGCGTGATTCCCCTTATGATAATGGTATTTCTCATTGGTCTTTATCCAAAGATAGCATTAGACTTTATGAATTCTTCCCTCTCCTCTCTATCCTTTCTGTTTTATGAATAAGGAAGAAATAAGGAAAGAAATCCTTAAAATTAGGGATTCTCAAAGAGAAGAAGAAATCCTTGAAAAAAGCAGAAAAATAAAGGAAAATCTTTTTTTATTAGAAGATTTTATCAAAGCGGATAATATCCTTTTTTATTATTCATTCCGCTCTGAGGTAAGGACAGACATTATGATTGCGGAATGCGGAGTGCGGAGTGCGGAATGTAAAAAGAGGGTATTTCTTCCAAGGGTAGAAGAAAAAAACCTTGGGATTTATGAGATAAAAGCTCTTTCTGAGGTAAAGCCAGGCTATTGTGGAATAAAAGAGCCAATTACTAAAAGACCCATTTCTTTAGAAGATATTGAGCTTGTCCTTGTGCCTGGTGTTTGTTTTGATAAAAGGGGATTCAGGATTGGCTATGGGGGTGGATACTATGACCGGCTCCTTCCTTTGATTTCTTGTAAAAAAATAGGCCTTGCATTTTCTCTTCAGATAGTAGATAATATCCCGAATGCAATAAAGGATATAGGGGTTGATAAGATAATAACCGAGGAGGGGGTTATAATTGCAGATTGTAAATTGAAAAAGGTATGATAGAATCCTATAGCTTTGGAAGAATGGTTATTGAAGGAAAGGTATATACCCAAGACCTTATTATTTATCCAGATAGGATAGAAGGGAGTTGGTGGAGGAAAAGCGGTCATAGTGTATGCCATAATGATATAAAAGGAATATTAGAGGAAAAACCAGATGTCCTTGTGGTTGGAAAGGGAAGCCCAGGAATGATGAATGTTCTTCCTTGTGCAAAGAGAGCCATTTTAGAGCAAGGAATCACCCTTATTGAAGAACCAACAGAAAATGCTTTCAAAACCTATAATAAGATTTCAAAAAATAAGAAGGTCTGTGGAGCCTTTCATCTTACCTGTTGATAAATCTTAAGCTGCGGCAATGATCGTATCAAAACAAGAACCATTTTCTACCATTTCATCAATCGCAAAAAAAAGGGATAGCGAATTCTTCCTGGTGGGTGGCTTCATAAGGGATAGGCTTCTAAAAAGGTCATCAAAGGATATAGATTTCTCTGTTTCAAAAGATCCCATAGGATTTGCAAGGGATGTCTCCAATGTTTTAAAAGGGGCATTTGTTCTTTTGGACAAGAATTGTGGAAGGGTTGTTTTAAAAGACCTTACCCTTGATTTCTCAAGGATTGAAGGAGATATAGAAAGGGATATTAAAAGAAGGGATTTTACAATGAATAGCCTTGCCATGAAAGGACCCTCTTTTTCAGAGATAATAGACCTTGTAAACGGAATTTCTGATATTCAAAAAAAAGCAATAAGAATGGTATCAAAGGAAAGCCTTATTGGGGATCCATTAAGGCTACTTAGGGCAGTTAGGTTTTCCTCAAGCCTTAACTTTGAAATAGAAAAAGAAACAATTAAAACCATAAAGGAGAATTCCTATCTTATAAAAAATGTAGCATCTGAAAGGATAGCCTATGAGCTAT
Organism: bacterium; assembly: GCA_040756715.1. NCBI lineage: Bacteria > bacterium. The sequence goes on along the minus strand of JBFLYE010000048.1, from coordinate 8,503 downwards.
TTGAAATATTGAAACATAAAGAATCTTATAAATTTTTAAAGCTTGCCTTTTCGGTTGGCATTTTATCCAACATCATTCCAGAGATTATTCCCCTCTCAAAAATAGAGGGAAGGGGCTATCACCATTTAGACCTATTAGAGCATTCATTTGAAACAGCAAAACAGATAGAGGCTATAGCTTCTAATTTCCTATTCCCTGAATATTCAGAAAAGATCAAGGAATATCTAGGGGAGGCTACATCCTCTGACCATACAAGGCTTTCTATTCTTAAGCTAATTGGGCTTCTCCATGATTTGGGAAAGCCAGAGACAATTAAAGAAGAAGATGGGAGATTAAGATTTATTGGACATGAAAGGCTAGGAGAAAAATATATAAAAAATATAGGGAAAAGGCTTAAATTTTCACAGAGAGAAATTCTAACCATGGCAAGGATTACATTAAATCATATGAGGATAGGAACCCTTATTCAAGGTGGAGTAGTAACAAAAAAGGCTATATTTAGACTAGGAAAAGACCTCTCTGATGACCTAATTATGCTCCTTATTCTCTCCCTTGCTGACCGGTATTCTGCGGTGGGAGAAGCAACCACAGAGGAGGACATAAGAAACCATGAGATGGGAATAAAGAAAATATTGGATTTTATCTTTAGCAAAGAAGAGGGAATAAAACCGCCAAAGATGGTAAATGGCAAGGAAATAATGGAAAAATTTGATTTGGAGGAATCTCCTTTAATTGGAAAGCTCCTTTTATTGATTGAAGAGGCCTGGATTGAGGGGAAGATAAAGAATAAAGAGGATGCATTTGGGCTGGTAAAGGAATATTTGGGATTTAGAAATTAGGATTTCTTGAATATATCCCCTTCTCTGTAATTATTCCTGCAATAAGTAGATTTGGGGTAATGTCAAAGGCTGGGTTTAGGCAATCAAAATTATAGCCAAGCTCATTTTTATCCCTTTCTTCAATTATAATTTGGCTACCATCTTCAATATTTAAATCAATCGTTGAGGTTGGGGCAAGGCAATAGAAGGGAATCTTGTGGTAATCTGCCAAAATGGCTATTTGGTATGTCCCTATTTTATTTGCAATATCGCCATTTCTTGCTATTCTATCCGCACCCACTAAGACAAGATCAACCAATCTATTCTTCATCACATAGCCTACCATTGTATCGGCAATCAAGGTGGCAGGAATTTTAGCTTGGGAAAGCTCATACATTGTAAGCCTTGCCCCCTGGCACCTTGGCCTTGTTTCGGTTACAAATACCTTTATATCCATACCCTTGCTATGGGCAAGGTATATTGGAGCAAGGGCTGTTCCTATGCCACAGCAAGCAAGAGAGCCTGCATTGCAATGGGTAAGGATGGAGATTCCATCATATAAAAGCGAAAGGCCATATTCGCCAATTTTTCTGTTTCTTTCCTTTAATTCTTGGTGGATTTGCTTTGCCAGGTCTAAAGGATTGCAATCGCTATTTTTCATTCTTTCTAAAGTGTAAAAAAGGTCCCTTCCGGTTGGCCTTGTATTCTTTAAAACCTCAATTGCCTTTTCTTTATCATCTGCCATTGCCACTCCATATCCTCCCGCAATTCCAATCGCAGGTGCTCCCCTTATCTTCATCTCTTTTATGCAGGAGGCAACATCCTCGTAAGTTTTACAACAAATCCAGAAGACCTCATCGGGAAGCCTTGTCTGGTCAAGAATTTTTAACATACCATTATCCCAGATAAGTGGCTCAAACATTTCTTAAAAGATAAACCGAAACCTCACTTCCACAAGGGATAAATTCTACATCTTTTTCTGCAATAAGAAGGCCATCTGCCTTTACCATTGAGCTTAAGACAGATGAACCTTGATTTCCTGAAAGCCTTGCCTCAAATAGGCCGTTTTTCTTTTTGAGGGATACCCTTAAATAATGCCTTCTATCTGTTTTTTTTCTTATCTCCTCTCCCAATATTGCCTTAATTATTGGCCTTTCTAAATTTTTTCTTCCTCCCATCTTAAGGATTGCTGGTCTTGCAAGAATTTCAAAGCAAACCATCGATGAAACCGGGTATCCTGGAAGGCCAAAGAATGGCTTTCCTTTAATTATTCCAAACAGGGTAGGCTTTCCTGGCCTCATTGCAACCTTGTGAAACTTAACCATAAGCCCCATATCCTCCAAAACATCCCTTGTAATGTCATAGTCGCCAATAGAGACACCGCCTGAGGTTATGAGCATATCAGCCTCTTTTAGCCCCCTTTCAATCCTTGAAGATATATCTTCTTTGTTGTCCCTTCCTATCCCTAAGTCTATTGGGATTGCCCAGGATTCTCTGATCTGAGCAGATAATGTCCAGGTATTTGTATTCCTTATTTTTCCGGGCAATAATTCACCCCTAATATCTACTATCTCATTCCCCGTGGCTAATACAGCGATCTTTGGCTGTTTTATTGTTTTAACGCTTGTTATCCCTAATGATGCCAATATTCCAATTGAGGAAGGGTCTATTACCCTTTGCCTTTCCAAAACAAGCTCACCATTTTTTATGTTCTCTCCCCTTTGGATAACATTTTCATATGGCTTTGTCTCTTTTTTTATCATAACAGATTGTCTCATTGTCTCTGTATCCTCAATCATAACAACAGAATCTGCTCCCTCTGGAAGCATAGCACCCGTCATTATTCTGGATGCAAAGCCATTCTTTATCACCTTTTTTGGAATTGCTTCCCCTGGAATTTCTTCAATAACCTCTAAGCTAACAGGATTCTTTTCTGATGCACCTTTTGTATCAGATGAAGCTACAGCATAGCCATCCATTGCCGAGAGATTAGAGGTCGGAATGTCTATTGTAGAGATGATGTCTTGTGATAACACCCTATTCAATAACGAGCTAATCTCTATATCTTCTTCTCCTAGGACATCTACGCTCTCTAAGATTATCTTTTGTGCTTCAAGAACAGAAATCATAAAAAAATGCTAATTAAAAACAGGGTAAATGTCAAGAAAATGAAATTGTTAAATTTTCTTTACAAAATGCCATAGGTTATTTATAATTTAACAAATGGCAGAAGAAACAGCAATTACAAAAGAAGAATTAGATGCCCTTCTTGGGGAAATGAAGGGAAAGGAGGGGGTTATCTCTCCGGTTGAAGAAAAAAGGCTTGAAGACATCTACAGGTCAACAATGCTTTCTGCCACAGAGGTTCTCTCTAAGGTTCTAAATAAACAGGTAAAAATAGAAGACCCTGAGGTAAAAACCATAACACCCAATGAACTAGAAAGCGAGCTTCCAAAAAATGCTATTGTAGTTGAAACAGAACATACAGATGGATTAAAGGGAATGACCTATATGATCTTATTAAAGGACCATGGTGCAACAATGGCAGACCTTGCCACAGGTGGCGATGGGACAGCACCACCTAAGGATCTAACCGAGGTATATCTTGGTGCACTTGCTGATGCAATAGGAAAGATGATTGAGGCAGCAAATGCCTCTTTATCAACCAGGCTAGGAAGACAAATCTTATCTACCCATCCTCCAAAGATAAGGGTTATTGACTTTGAAAAACAAAAGACAGAGCTTGATATACTAAAAGAAAACCAGCTGGTAAAAATAGATTATACCCTTACGGTTGGTGATCTATTTGCAGGAGACCTTATTCAACTTATCCCAAATGAGATAGCAAGACCTATTGTTGAAGGGATGGAAGAAAAGGAAACACCGCCTGTAATCCCTACAGGTCCTGTCCAATTTGCCGAAGCTAGACCAACCATCCCCGAAATGCCATCCAATATCCAGCTTTTAATGGATGTTCCGGTTGAAATAAGCGTAGAGCTTGGAAAAACAAACAAAAATCTTTCTGAGCTTTTAAAGATGGGAGAAGGGTATATAATGGAGCTTGATAAAATGACAGGCGAGCCGGTTGATGTATTGGTTAATGGAAGGCTTATTGCAAAGGCTTCGGTTGTTGTTATTGATGAGAATTTTGGGGTAAGAATAACAAACATTATAACCCCAAAGGAAAGGCTATCATTCCTCCAGTGAAAAATCCCCTTTTTGCAGCTACACCAACACTTACCTTCTCATCCCCATCTGACATTAACATATTTTGGATTGTGATAAAAATTGCTTTATATCTTGTATTTGTGGGAGGTATTGCCTTTCTTGTTGTTTTCCTTTTCAAAAGAAAAAGGAGGATTTCTGAAGGAGAGCTTATTCAAGTAATTGGCACAAAAGCAATTGCACCGGGAAAATATATCCAGATTGTTGAGATTTTAAATAGAATCCTTATCCTCGGCGTAGGTGAAAATATCAATCTCCTTTCCCAGATAAAGGATAAGGAGGAAATTGACCTCATAAAAACAGAGATAAGTAAAGAGGAGGGAAGAAAAAATCCAAGCATTCCATTTGCAGACTACCTCTTCAAAAAGAAGATAGATTTTCTTGAGGCCGAAAGCGAGAGGTTAAAAAATATAGGAAAATGAATCAACAGGCACTAGGCATTTTATTTTCCATTTTTCCATTTATTCTTATTATTGCCTTATTCTATCTCCTAATAATTATGCCACAGCAAAAAAAGGAGAGGGAGCATAAAAAGATGATTGCAAGCTTAAAGAAAGGTGATAGTATTATAACAATTGGCGGGATTTGTGGAACAATACATCAGGTAAAGGAAAAAAGCATAATTTTAGAAATTGCTCCCAAAATAAGGATTGAATGCCTTAAGACAGGGATTCTTTCAAAGCAATAATTACTTTAACGAATTAACAATGATAATGCCGACAAAGGCAGAAATGGCAAGGATTTCTTTGTATCTTCTTTGAGTTTTTTCCTCCTTTTTTATTATATCTTTCTCCTCTTGGGTTTCTCTTAATTCCTTTTGGATTCTTTCTTTTTCCTGTTTTTCACGAGCTAGCATATCCTCTCTTGTGCTTAATTTATCTTCTGTTTTGGAAAGCTTTCTTGCCAACTCATCTATCCTTCCTCGCAAGAAATCTGTTTCTTGTTTTAAATCACCAAATGAAGCCTCAAGCCTTTTTCTTTCCTCTTCCTCTCTTCTTCTTGCCTCTTCATCTTCAAGTTTTATAAGCTGAGCCTCTTTCAACCTCTCCATCTCTTCCTTTAGCCTTGCAATCTCTAAATTCTTTCTTTCCAGTTCTTCTTTAAGCTCTTTTTCAAAGTCTTCTGCCTTCTTTATAAAAACCTTTCCATCCTTTATGCCAATGGCAAGCTTCTCCCCTGGGTATATCCAATGGGGGTCGGTAAATTTGTTATATTCTTCAAACTTTGGCCATTGCCAACACTTCCCTATATACTTTCCTGCCAGGTCCCAAAGGGTATCACCCTTTTTAATTATAACAATCTCATATTCCCCCTCCCCAAGCTCCTTTTGGGAAATCTTTGCACTTCCCAAAAGGGGTATTACCAACAAAAGAGAAATAAATTTTTTCATCTTTTTAAAAGCTCATTGATAATGAAAGATAGTGATTATCAACCCTTTCAATCAAATCTTTTATAGAATAGGCATAATCAAGCCTCCATTTATCATGGGCAAGGCCTATACCCCCTCCGATATCTCCATTATTTAAACCAAGCCTGAATAAGAGAATATCAAATGCCTTGTATTCGCCGCCAAGTGCCCAGCCAAGCTTTTTCTTGTCTTTATTGTCCTTTTTGTTATACAAATCAAGGCTCATAAGCAGCGGGAAAGACTCTTCTTCAAAGAAGGACTTTCTTTTAAATCCACAAGAATAAGCTTCGCCAAATCCATCGTTTCTCAAGCCCTTCCAAAATAGAACTGGGTTTAATCTTATTGCTACACCCCCGGTAATTGTTGGGGTAATCTTTTCGCCTTGTATCTTTGCGGTAAGGTTTCTTAAGGTAAAGCCAAGGCTTAAATCCTCCTTAATCTCTGGGCTATAAAGCATACCAAGGTCAAGACCAAAGCCAGAATCAGAAGCCCTTTGGTTTGCATAGTGAAGAATCTTAAGGCTTCCTCCACATCCAATTTTGCCATTTATCTTCTTGGCATAGGAAATGGCATAGATAGACTCCCCTGCCCTATCCCCATATTGATTTTCTGCCTTTTGAAGGTCACCCCCTTGGTTTAGATAGGAAAAGCCGGTATTTTTCCAAACAAGGCCAACATATTGATATGTAAGGGCATCTAGCTTAGAAGAATACATATACATCTCCTCTCTCTCAATGACCCTAAGAAGCCCGGCTGGGTTATAAAAAAGTGATGATGCATCATCCGAGATTGCGGTAAATGCACCTCCCATCCCCAGAGACCTTGCTCCTGCACCCTCAAATGTGAAGTTGGCAAAACCCATGCTTGCCACCATCCCCAAAACCAAAACCTTTCTCTTCATCTTTTTTACCTCCTTTTAGACCCTTAGCCTTGCTGACCTTGGGTCAATTATTATTTTTTCCTTTTCTAAATCAAGCTTAATCTTTCTCCTTTGCATTGTCTCTCCTCCAATGATCATTTCATCAGATAGCTTCTCAACCACAATTGCTGGCTCAAGGATTTCACAACCATTAACTGTAATAAAAAGATTTACCACTTTTCTTGCCTCAAGTGGAGTTTCTCCATCCGCCATTTTAAAATAGATGGGGTGGATAAGCTCAACAATGGTTGCAATCCTCTCTGCTACATCCTCTCTAATCAGGGTCTCTGATGAGCCGGTATCAAAGAGGCAGGCAATCTCTGCCTTTCCTTTATCACCCTCTACCTTCAAATTCTCAACCAATAGTCCCATTTTAAACCCTCAACCTCGTAACCTTTGGGTCAATAATTACCCTTTCATTCTCTAAATCAAGCTTTATCCTATATTTCTGCATTGTTCCTGCACCAATTATCATATCATCGGTTAATTTGTCAACCACTATAACCTCATCACGGATAGTGCAACCATCAAGGGTAATAGAAAGGGGTATGCATTTATTTGCCTTAAGAATACCCTCTCCATCCGCCATTTTAAAATATAAAGGTTGAGGAAGATTAACAATGGTTGACACCTTCCCTGCTATATCCTCTCTAATCAGGCTTTCAGATGAGCCTGTATCAAAGAGGCAGGCAATCTCTGCCTTTCCTTTATCACCCTCTACCTTCAAATTCTCAACCAATAGTCCCATTTTAAATTAGCTTTAACTCCAATGCCTTCTTGTCTACGATGATATCATCATGCTCAAAGTCAAGCTTTATTCTCCATCGTTGAAGGGTTTGCGCACCTATGACCATCTCTTCTCCCAGAGAATCAACAATAACCACATCATCAAATATATCCCCTTCAGGCAAAACAATGCGAAGAAATACCCCCCTATCTGCCTCTATTCTTCCCCTTCCATCACCAAGTTGAAAACTCATTAACTTTAACAAGGAAAATGGTGTAGCAATTGCCCTTTGAATATCCTCCCTAATAAAAGAGACCGAGGCTCCACTATCAAAAAGGCAATTTACCTCCCTTTCTCCCTTATCGCCCATTACCTTAAGCTTCTTTGTAATTAGCCCCATTTTATACTAGCTTTAACTCCAATGCCTTTTTGTCTACGATGATATCCTCCTGCTCCAAATTAAGCTTTATCCTATATATTTGCATTGTTCTTGCCCCTATAATTATCTCCTCTTGAAGGGAGGGAGCAATAGCGAAATGGTCAAATATTTTTCCTTCCGGAAGAAGAATATCTAGAAATGCAATCTTATCTACCTCTAATCTTCCCTTTCCATCTCCTAGGGAAAAAACCTTTGGCTCTCTGAGTAAAGAAGGGGTTGCTATTTCCTCCTGAATATCCCTTCTAATAAATGAATCTGATGCACCTGTATCAAAAAGGCAATTTACCTCCCTTTCTCCCTTATCGCCCATTACCTTTAGTTTCTTTGTAATCAGTCCCATTTTAAATTAGCTTTAGCTCCAATGCCTTTTTGTCTACGATTATATCGTCGTGCTCAAAGTCAAGCTTTATTTTATAAAATTGAAGGGTTTTGGCACCTATAATCATCTCTTCTGCTAATTGGGGAACAATAACTACATGATCAAATATCTTTCCCTCGGGAAGCTTAATCCAGAGAAGCACCTCTTCATTTGCTTCAACCCTTCCCTTTCCATCTCCTAACTGAAAGCTTATTGACTCAAGCAATGAAAATGGCGTAGCCAGGGTTTCCTGAATATCTTTTCTAATAAAAGAGACCGAGGCTCCACTATCAAAAAGGCAATTTACCTCCCTTTCTCCCTTATCGCCCATAACCTTTAGTTTCTTTGTAATTAAACCCATTTTATGCCGCTATCCTTGCCTCTAAGGCAGAGATTCTTTGTTTTAATTGCTCAATCTCCTCTGTCCTATCCTTCATCTCCCTTAACAACCTCAATTCATTATCTATCCTTTTTAGCTCAGCCACCATAATATCACCTTGTCTTCTTATCTCTGCATCCTGTCTCCTTATCTCTGCCAAAAGCTCATTTTTAACCAGGTCTATCTTCTCATCTAATCTTGCCAGGCCAGAGTCTATCTTCTCATCTATT
>JBFLYE010000047.1 GCA_040756715.1 bacterium | reverse complement strand
CAAAATTCAACATTCAAAATTCATAATTTTATAAAGTTTTCCTTAAGATTATCTAAACACATACATTTTGTAAAGCGTTATGGAATTAACTATAAATATATGTTTAGCTCGTTTTGAGAAAGATACAATTTTTTTATCTGCTCTATTAGTTAGTGGGCAGATAAAGGAGATTTAAAATGAGGGATGCCTCCCGAAAAAAGGGCAGCAGGGCACCAGTCATAGTGGATGAATTTTTAAACAGCTAAACACGCCCTATCTATTTTTGCACTAAGTGAGGGAAGATACTATAAATGATTGCCATTATTGAAGGAGGGGGAGGAATTTCTAAGCTTCTTAAGGAGAAGATAAAAAAATCTATTCTTGTTAAGCTTCCACTTAAATCAGATATTGATGAGATAATTTGTCTTCTTAAAAACAAAGGGATAAAAAGGGTTATATTTGCAGGTAAGTTTGAAAAGGCAATGCTCTATAAAACAAAGGAATTTTTTCCAAAAAAGGATGATGATAGCATTATAAAATACATATCAAGCCGATTTGAGAAAGAGGGGATAAGGGTATTGAACCAGAGAAGGTATCTTTCTTCATATCTTGCAAAAAAGGGGCCTCTTACACCTTGCAAACCAAGCAAAGATGAAATGGAGGATATAGAAAAGGGGCTAATTGTCGCAAAGAAAATAAATTCTCTTGGAATAGGCCAAAGCGTCTGCATAAAGGATGGAATTATAATTTCTGTTGAAGGCTTAGAGGGAACCAATGAGACAATAAAGAGGGCAGGAAAGATAACCGATGGCTTTGTGGTTGTAAAGTATGGAAAAAAAGGAAGGGAGATTCCTGTTATTGGCGAAGAAACAATTATGGTAATGAAAAAAGCAAATGCAACCGCATTAGCAATAAAAAACAATATTGTGATTATTCTGCCAAAGACATTAGAGCTTGCAGAAAAAAGCAGAATATCTGTGGTTGGTGTTTGACTTTATCCAGCTTAAAAAGGTAAAATTTTTTTATGCTTAAGAAAATATTATTATGGTCATTTGGGATAGCTATCATCATCCTTATTTTTTATAATACAAAGATAGAAATTCCAGAGAAACCAGAAATTATCCCATATTCCGATTTCTTAAAATCCGTAGAAAAGGGGGTAATTCCCGAAGTAATTATTATTGATAGCCAGATTAAGGGAAAGATTGTTTCTGGAAAAAAGGTTTCCCTATTTACAACCCAGATTCCCTACAAGGATGAAAACCTTATAAACTTTCTTAAGGAAAACAATGTCAGCTTTAAAGGAGAGGATATATCCCCCTTTCACTCATTCATTAACTTTTTTTGGCAGACGGTTATTCCCACAATCTTTTTTATCTTTATCTTCTGGTTTCTCTTATTTAGAAATGTAAGGGGACCAGGTGGAGAGAATCCATTTTCATTTACCAGATCAAGGGCAAAGCTATTTGCAAAGACAGAGGAATCTATAACATTTAAGGATGTTGCAGGGGTTGAGGAGGCAAAGCAGGAACTGGTTGAGATAATTGAGTTTTTAAAAGACCCAAAGAGGTTTCAGAAATTGGGGGCAAGGATTCCAAAGGGCATTTTGCTTGTAGGCCCTCCGGGAACAGGAAAGACCTTATTAGCAAAGGCAGTGGCTGGAGAGGCAGGTGTTAAATTCTTCTCTGTTTCTGGCTCTGATTTTGTTGAAATCTTTGTTGGTGTTGGTGCAGCAAGGGTTAGGGATTTGTTTGAACAGGGAAGAAAGCATACACCCTGTATTATATTCATTGATGAAATAGATGCAGTGGGAAGGCAGAGGGGAGCTGGTCTGGGTGGAGGTCATGATGAGAGGGAGCAAACCCTAAATCAATTGCTGGTTGGAATGGATGGTTTTCATAGCCATGATGGCTTGATTGTTATTGCCGCAACTAATAGACCCGATGTCCTAGACCCCGCCTTGCTTCGTCCAGGAAGATTTGACAGGCATATTGTGGTTGATGCACCAGATATTATCGCCAGGGAAGGAATACTGAAGGTTCATGCAAAGGGAAAGCGATTTGCAAAAGGGATAGACTTTAAGGTTCTAGCAAGGAGAACGCCTGGTTTTGTTGGCTCAGACCTTGCCAATCTTATAAATGAGGCAGCCTTACTTGCGGCAAGGAGAAAGAAAAGGAGAATAACCATAAGCGAGCTTGAGGAATCAATAGACAGGGTCATTGCAGGACCTGAAAGGAGGAGCAGGCTAATCTCAGAAAAGGAGAAAAGGATTGTTGCCTGTCATGAGGCAGGCCATGCCCTGGTTTCCCATTTTATCCCAGGCTCTGACCCTGTTCACAAAATCTCCATTATGCCAAGGGGTGTATCTGCATTGGGCTATACCCTTCAGCTTCCTGTTGAGGATAGGTATATTGTAACAAAGGGAGAGCTTTTGGATAGGATGGCTGTTCTTCTGGGTGGAAGGTGTGCAGAGGAGGCTGTGTTTTCTGATATAACCACTGGAGCTCAGAATGACTTGGAAAAGGCAACCGAGCTTGCCAGGAAGATGGTCTGTGAATATGGAATGTCTGAGCTTGGACCTTTGACCTTTGGAAGAAGGCATGAGGAGGTATTTTTAGGAAGGGATTTTCTTAAAGAGAAGAATTATAGTGAGGAGATTGCAGGAAAGATAGATAGGGAGATTGAAAAGATTGTCAGGGATTCATATACCCGCGCATCAAAGATTATCTGTGAAAATAGAGAAAAACTTGAAAAGCTAACCCAATCCCTTATTGAAAAAGAGATTCTTGAGGCAGACAATATAAATGAAATTCTCAAAGGATAGGAAATAAAATGCAAAACATCACTATAGTTAATTCCATAACGCTTTATAAAATGTATGTATTTAGATAATCTTAAGGAAAACAATGATGCTGTTTTTGCGCCTGATAGGACTTGAACCTACGGCAGACACGGTTTAGGAAACCGCCGCTCTTCCATACTGAGCTACAGGCGCTTCTTCTTTCTTTAAAAGAGCCATTTTCTCTTCCTTGCCCCTAATATATCCCCCTAATTTCCCGTTCTTTCTTATTATTCTATGACAAGGAATGATAATTGGGCAAGGATTTTTTGAAAGGGCATTTCCCACCGCCCTGGCTGCCTTTGGATTTCCTATTCTTTGGGCAACCCATTCGTATGTTCTTGTTTCTCCTTTTGGAATAGATAAGACAGCCTTATAGACCCTTTTCTGAAATGGGGTAAGCTTAATATTTTGAAGACAAAGAGACAAAGTAGGAATTTCCAAGCTCTCCAGATGGTTGGAAGGCAAAGTCGAAGGAGAATCTCTTTTGTTTGATGCCAAAGCCAGTGGTTAAACCTGAGCCTTCGTCTTGGGAACCTGATTTAAAGCCAAGCCTTATTGCCAATGCCTTTCTATAATCATATTCTCCACCGATGTTTATGTAGGGGTCGTTGTCATTGGAAAGGGTTCCATCTAAAACAATGGTAATGGGGGCAAGGGTTTTGGGAAGAAGATAGGAAAGACCAAGTTTTAAGCTTAAAGGAAGGGGATCTGATTCCTTTTCAAACTTTATCCTTGTGCCGATGTTTTTTATTACCGCACCGATTTTCATTCCTTTAATCTTTGGTTTATAGAGCATTCCCGCATCACAACAGAATCCGTAGGCATCGCTATTATCTATTTCTCCATAGATTGCCTTAAGGGATAAGCCTAAAGCAATGTTTTCATCGGGCATTTTTCCACCCAGACCAAAGGAAAGGGAGAGATCACAGGCATCCCAGGTTCCCTCTGGATTTGCACTTGCATCGTATTTGTCTTCTTTTCCATAGTCAAGGTAAGAGATAGATGTGGCAAATATTGCCTTATGGGTGGGAAAAACACCTGATAGATAGCCATAGCCTAAGCCAGAGATCTCAGAAAATGGCTTAAGGAACATAAAGGATGCCTCTCTATCATTTAATTGAGAAAGACCGGCTGGATTCCAATAAAGGGCATTTATGTCATCGGCTAAGCCAACAAATGCCTCACCCATTCCATTTACTCTAGCACCCTGTCCAAGCTTTAGGAAGGCAAAAGCGGTTTTGCCGGCTTCCTTAGCAAAGCTCACGCTCCCTACTAACCCTAAAACTGCTACCAAAAATAGCTTTTTCATCTTTTTACCTCCTCTTAGCTCTTTGCTAATTGACTAATTGTGTTGATTATTTCATCAATCTTTTTCTCCCTTCTATTGAGGGATTTTTGTGTCTTATAAACAACTACGATAGCCACAACCAATAATGCTATTTCAATTATCTCCTTAATTCCCATATTTTACCTCCTCTCAAGAAGCATCTTTAAAAGCTCCTCATTATTTTTTAAAAGCCTCTCATTTTCTTTTTCTAATCTCATCACGCTTCTAAATAAGAACAAAAGCAAAAGGATTATAAGAACAGGTTCTAAACCTATATCCTTTATTCCTTTAAATATGGTGGATATATCCATCTTTTTTTAATTATACAACTAACCTTAGAAATTTGCAAGCATTATTTTACAATCTTACTACCCCGTCCCCTCAGGCTTCGCCTGAGAAGGTGTTCGTCCTTTTAAATTAAACACATACCATATTAAGGAAGCTCAACACATACGAGTTATGCGTAGGGTTATGAGTTATGGGTTAAATTGAGAAATTAGGCCTTTTATTTCCTCTATAAATAGGGCTTCTGCCTTTTTTTGAGAATCAGAAATGGCAGATACAATAAGGTCGGAAAGCATGCTAACATCTTTCTCTAACCCTTCTTCTATCTTTATCTCCAAAACATCCTTCATTCCATCACAGGTAACCTCAACCATCCCTCCACCCGATTGCCCAATTACCCTTTTTTCTTTCAGCCTTGCTAAAAGCTCATCCCTTAAAGATTCAAGCCTTCCGATATTTCTCACCAAAGAAAAAATGTCTATCATCTTACCTCAATAGCATCGAATATTTCAAAGGCTTTCTCTATAATATCCCTTTCTGGAATTACAACCTCTATTTTTCTCTTAAAAAGCTCAGCTAAAACATCCTCAATAATTCTTTTATTCTCTACCTTTCCTATAATTTTCCTATGTGTATTTGCCGTTTCTTTAAATTTTAAAATAAGCCTGTTTTCCTCTGCTTCAATAGATTCTATTTCTTGTAAGGGGTTTTTAAGAAGGGGATTTTTCTTAGAAACCATCTCCAAAACCTCATTCCACCTCCCCAATACATCATCATTTTGACCCTCTGACCCTCTGACCCTCTGACCCTCTGACTCCTGAATAAGCTTTACTATAGCCAACTCAAGAAGAAACTCTGCGTCATCTGGTAGGCTCCTTATCCTTTCTTCTGTCTCACAAAAGGTATCCCCTGCCTTTATTAGCCATTCTATATCACCATTAGAAGAAGCGGCCTTAACAATAAAACCCTTGAGAGAATCTAAAATACCCCTTATTATCATATCAGGAGAAAACCCCTCATCCATCATCTCTTTTACAAAGGAAAGGGCATTTGCATCTTTATTTTTTATCATCTCAATCAATGAAACAATGGATGCCTCTTTGCAGATTCCCAGAAGGCTCCTTACATCATCAGAGCTCGCATCGCTTTTGTATAAAACAACCTGGTCAAGGATAGACTCTGCATCCCTTAAGCTTCCCTCAGAAATAGAGGAGATAAGAGAAATTGCCTCTCTATCTAGTTTAAAACCCTCTTTTTCTACTATAGAAGAGAGGGCGTTCTCTATCACAGATTTTTCTATCTTTCTAAATTCAAACATCTGTGTCCTTGAGGATATTGTCTTGGGAACCTTTTGGACATCTGTGGTTGCAAAGATAAAGATTACATGAGGGGGTGGCTCCTCAAGGGTTTTTAATAGGGCATTGAATGCCTCTGGGGTTAGCATATGAACCTCATCAATAATGTAGACCTTGAACCTTCCGGCAATCGGCCTATAGCCTACACTTTCCCTTAATTCCCTTATCTGGTCAATCCCCCTGTTTGAAGCACCATCAATCTCAATAACATCTAAAGAGGAGCTTTCGTCAATCTCAAGGCAGGATGAGCATTTGCAACAACAAATTGGACTTGGTCCTTCTTTGCAATTTAGAGATTTTGCCAGAATCCTTGCAATGGATGTCTTTCCCGTCCCCCTTGGTCCAAAGAAAAGATAGGATGAATTTATCCTATTTTGGGAAATCGCATTCTTTAGGGTTATGACAATATGGCTTTGTCCTATAACGCTCTCAAAGCTCTTTGGTCTATATTTTCTTGCTAAAGAAAGATACATTTATTCTTCTAGGCTAGAGGAAGGGATTTTTCCCAAAAGATAGAGACATAAACATAAGATAAATATAACAAGAGCAAATACACCAATCTTTGCTAATTGGTGAAATAGGGAAATTTTCTCAAACCCTATAGACATCTTTGCCTCAACCAGAACCATTCCCCTGATGCTTGAGATTATCCCAACAAAGATAAATGGCCTTAAGGTAAAGGGAAGCTTTTTAAAATACCTTAAAACATCCCAGAGGATTTCCATAATAAGAAGGATAAACAATGTATCTCCTATCATTTCAACGATGGACTGAGTATCAGGAAAAAAAGCCTTTGTAAAAGCCTGATATAGAAAGGCAAAGGCAGCAAAGACAAGAAGAAATGCAACGCTGATATGAACAATGTTGTCTATTAAAATAAAAATCCTTCTTATTGTTTTCATACCATTTCTCCTTTGGGATACGAACCCAAGATCTTTAAATAATTGCAAAGTTTATTAAGCTTTGAGATTGCCATTTTTACCTTTTCATCCTGAATATGGCCTTCAAAATCAATAAAAAACATATATTCCCACGCTCTAATTTTTGATGGCCGGGATTCTATCTTTGTAAGGTTTATCCCTTGCTCGGCAAATGGCATAAGCATATCGTGCAATGCTCCTGGCCTATCCTTTACAGAGAATAAAATTGATGTTTTATCACATCCTGTTGCATTACCATATTCCCTTCCAATAACCACAAACCTTGTTGTATTTGAGACAAAATCTTCTACTTGTCTTTTAAGAATATTGAGAGAATAGATTTCTCCTGCCCATTTGTTTCCAATGGCTGCAGAGCATGCTTCATCTACTACCCTTTTTGCAGCAGCTGCGGTGGATGGCATATCAATAAGCTCTACACCAGGCATGTTTTCGGAAAGGAATTTTCTGCATTGGGCAAACACAGAGGGATGGCTATATACCCTTTTGATCTTTGAAATGTCATCTTCCCTTGAAAGTAGGCAATGGGAGATTTTAAGGTATATCTCATCACAGATTACCACATCTGTATCAATGAACATATCAAGGGTGTTAGATACAATGCCCTCTGTTGAGTTTTCAATTGGGACAACGCCATAATCTGCCCTTTTTTTAACAACCTCCATAAATACATCACATATTTCATTAAAGGCAATATATTTGTTTGATGCTCCGAACCTTTGCTCTGCTGCTTGATGAGTAAATGTTCCAGAGGGACCTAGATATGCTATTACTGGCTCTCCTTGAAGCTTTAAAGAAACAGAGAATATCTCCCTATATATCGCGGATATTGCTTCTTTTGGAAGGAGCTTTCTATTCTTTATAAGCCTTTCTAAAACCCCTTTTTCCCTATCTGTATGCAGAAGGGAAAGCTTTTCCTCCTTTTTTATTTTTCCTATCTCTAAAGCAATAGAAATCCTCTCCTCAAGGAGCTTTAAAACCTTGTCATCTATCTTGTCTATCCTCTTTCTTAATTCATCAAGCATTTTTCATAAAGTTATTCAAAGGCTTTTTCCCCATCTTTTTAAGCCTGTGGTTTAGGGCGGCAGCCTCTGCAATAACAGCCATATTCCTTCCTGGTCCGACCGGAATAACCATTTTTGGAATAGAAACATCTAAAATTCTTATTCTTTTTTTCTCTTTTTCTTGTTCTTTTTCTAATCCAACCCTCTCATATTCTTTTTCTTTATCCCAGAGCTCAAGATGCAAAACAAGCTCTATCTCCTTTTTTTCACATATCGCAGAGAATCCAAAAAGCTCCTGGATATTGATAATTCCAAGCCCCCTTATCTCTATACAGTTTGCAGTGGCTGGTGGTGCTTCTCCGATTAGGCTATTTCCAATCTTCTTAATAAGAACAGAATCGTCTGCAATAAGCCTGTGTCCCCTTTCAATAAGCTCAAGGGCGCACTCAGATTTTCCCACCGAGTGCTTTCCTTTTAATAAAACACCAACCCCAGAGATATCAACCAGGGTTCCATATTCAAGGGTCTGCTCGGTAAATTTTTCCTCAAGATAAATTATTAAACTTGCAGTAAGCTTTCCGGTAGGAACCGGTGTTGAGAGAATAGGGATGTTATGTAGATTTGAAAGCCCAATAAGTTCATCTGGGACAGGTTGTCCCCAATCAACAATAAAACAGGGGATTTCGTATTGAAATATCTCCTTTAAAATCCCATCCCTTTCCTTTTTTGAAATATCGTGAAGGTATGAAATTTCTCCCTTTCCTAGGACTTGAATCCTCTGATAGCCAAAGTGCTTAAAGTATTTTATAAGGGCAAGTCCAGGCCTGTTAATATCAACCTGGGTTATTTTCCTTGAAAGCCCATCTTTCCCCGAGATAATCTCAAATCTAAGGTCATCCTTTAGGTCATTTATAAGCTCTTTTACCGTTATTTCAGCCATTCTAATCTACCACGGCCGATGGGAGTTGAACCCATAACCGTAAGATTCGAAGTCTTCCACTCTATCCAATTGAGCTACGGCCGCCTCATTCACTTTCGTTCTGCTCTCACCTCCTAAATTATACCTTTAAAGAGGGATTATGTCAATTGAGGCTTTGTTACATTGTGGGTTCTATCTATAAAGAAAGCTTATAATAAAGCCAAGAAATAGGATAAATAAAAGAAAAGAAAAAATAATAGAGGGAAAGGAAATAGCAAGGATTGTTTTTCCAAAAGAAAGGGAATAAAGGTTTTTTATAAATTTAATCTTTAAGATAAAAACCCAAAGAAAGATAAGGATAATCCCAAGAAAAGATATAGGGAAAACCTTACCAACAATGACAAAGGGTGTAAAGAATATAAGGGGAAATAAGGATGTTGCAAGGGATAAAAATAGCCTTTTTCCATCTCCACATCCTCCTACAATCTCACAAGAAATATGAAGGATTGCTGATTTGAAAAAAATCCAAAAGAGAAAGAGGCTCAAGAATATCATCATATTAAGATGAAGTGAGAAAATTAAGGAAAAACCTACGCTTGTGCTTAGAGAGGAAAGCAAAAGGATAAAAATTGGAATCCTCTTTCTATAAAGACAAAGGGAAAGACCATCCGAAGGGGATGTTATTAGCAAGAATCCAATGTTTAGGTCATTCATTCCTTATCTTCTCAATTATCTTTGTGGTTGACCAATCTTTAAGGTATTCAACAATCTTTACACATCGGGCAAATTCTTTTCCCTTTACCTTATTTTCTTTCCAATCACCACCCTTTACAAGGACATCTGGCTTTATCTTTCTTATAACATTTACAGGGTCTTCTTCATCAAATACAACAATATAATCAATAAGCCCTATTTCAGAAAGAATCTCTATCCTTGCTTTTTGGTTCATAATTGGTCGATTTGGTTTTATTTTTGAAATAGAGGTATCAGAATTAAGCCCAAGGATTAAACAATCGCCAAAGGATTTTGCCCTTTTCAAAAGATGGATATGTCCTGGGTGTAAAATATCAAAACAGCCATTGGTAAAGACAATCCTTTTTCCCTCATTCTTTAAATCATTTGCAATCTCTTTCAATTCACCAATCTCTTTAAGCTTCTCAGCCATAAATCCTAAATCTCCTTTATCCTCTTAAGAAGCTCCTCCTTTGTTACTGTAGCTGTTCCAATCTTTCCTACCACAATCCCTGCCGCATAATTGGAAAGCCTTGCTGCTTCAATTATATCAACGCCTGCACTAAGTGCCAAGCTTAAAACAGCTACCACTGTATCACCCGCTCCTGTAACATCATAAACCTCCCTTGCATTGGTTGGAATATGAAATACCTCTCCTGTGTCCTTAAGGATTGACATCCCCTCCTCTCCCCTTGTTACGATTACCACCTTACATTCCAGACGCCTCATAATTGCACTCATACATTGCTTTAGGCTTGCCTCGTCCTTTACTATAATCCCGGTAAGGTCTTGTGCTTCAAAGTGATTTGGGGTGATTATGGAAACCCCCTTGTAATAGCCAAAATTCCCTATCTTTGGGTCAACAATGGTAATCACATCGTGCTTTTTGGATAGGGGAATAAGCTCCTCAAGCAATTTCTGCCCAACCACGCCCTTTCCATAATCTGAGATCACAATTGCCTTTACATCAAGGATTACCCTTTTGATATAGTCAAGTAACTGGTTTATGATTTTCTCATCTATTGGCTCTTGCTTTTCCTTATCAATCCTGATCATTTGCTGGGATTTTACCACAATCCTTGTCTTTAGGGTGGTTGGCCTATGGCAATCCAAAATAAGACCCTCTGTGCTTATCCCTTGGGAAGAAAGGGAGGATATAAGCCTCTTTCCCTCAACATCATCGCCAATTACACCCCCAACATAAACCTTGCCTCCTAAGCTATGGATATTTGCTACAACATTTGCCGCTCCCCCTGGATGGAATGTCTCCCCGGTTATATTTACCACCGGAACGGGTGCTTCGGGGGAAATCCTCCTTACATCACCCCAGATAAACTCATCAACCATCAAATCGCCTACAACCAAAACAGGCTTTAGGTTGCCAAATACCCTTTCAAATATCTCATTCATATCTTTCCTCCTTTTTGGGAAAATCTCCCTTTAAAACATCCTCTTTAAATCCCTTTATTGCCCTTCCTATTTCATCCCCCATATTCAAATACCTCCTTACAAACCTAGGAGACCTTTCAGTAAGACCAATCATATCATTAAGCACCAGGATTTGTCCATCGCAATGTATCCCAGAGCCAATACCAATCGTAGGAATTTTTAATGCT
>JBFLYE010000046.1 GCA_040756715.1 bacterium | reverse complement strand
ATGTGAGATTGAGATTAAAGGAGTAAACAATATGAAGTTAAAGAAAGTCTCTCCATTTGTGCAAAAGATATTAGGCATTCTTCTTTCTCGTGGTGTAATAAGAAAAGATTTTTTAAGTAAAATAGAGAATATTAGGTAATTTTTTGGGAGTGCAAAATATGTAGTGCCGAAAAAATTGGGCCTTAGATTTAGTATTAGAGCCAATTTTCAAAAGATGTGTTAATTTATGATAAAGAAAATACTCAAGAAAGAAATATATTCCCTTTTGTTAAAAATTTTATAGAAAGCAAAAAATTATCGTATAAAGTTATTAAATACGGAACCTATAAAGAAGATGAATACAAACAATTACTTGCTAAAAGTAAATGTATGCTTTTTCTTTCAAAATCAGAAACTCAAGGTTTAGCGTATAATTTTGCTATGGCTTCTAATGTTCCTATATTAGCTTGGGATTGCAAAGGAATTATAGATATTCACTCATATTTTCAAATTGATAGAGATATACCAATCACTTCTACGCCTTATTTTTCTTCTGAATGTGGAATGCGATTTACTTACTCAAATTTTAAAGAAAAATTTGAAGAATTTTGGGATAACTTAAGTAATTTCAATCCTAGAAAATATGTTATGGAAAATTTATCGCCTCAAAAATCGGCAGAGCTATATATTCAATATTATTTACAAACTTTTCAAGAATAAAGTTATGAAGATATTAGTCTTATATATTTTAATTTACTATAATCAAATCTTTCAACATATCTTTGTTGAGGAGTAAGAGTATAACGATATAGATTTTCCATAAAATGGTCATTTTCTTTTTTAGGTTTGCCATCTTTATCATAAACCCATCTTACAATTTCGTAAAGATGTCTTTGGCACTTATCAAAGAAATATAAAGAAGGCATTTTATTTGGTCCTTTCAACCAATTTTTTAAGTTTCTAATTCCGCTATCTTTATCTTTTGAAGCAATATCTAAAATAATACCTCCTTTTCTTAATTCTCTTTCAATAATTGTAAAACTATCGTCAATATTTACTCTATTCTTAACATATTGATTATCTCCTTTCGCTAAAGGGTCAATATAAGCATAATCTAAGTTCCATTTATATTGCTCTTTCAATTCGACTATTTTCCCCCCAATCTCTTCAGGGCTTAAATTTTTCCATACTTCATCAATTACATAATGACAGTCTTTTTCATTAACCGCATAAAAACCAATTGCTTGAGGAAGATTAAGATGTAAATCAATTAATGCCGTTACAATCCAATCTTGAGGAATTTCAAAAGATTTTACAATATGAATATCTTTTTCAAATTCTTTTAAAACAAGCCCAATAAGTTCCAACCATCCTCCCTTTATCCTTGCTTCTTTTTCTTCATCAGAACAAGCATTGATAAAGTTTTGTATTGCTTGTTGAGAAAGATAAGTATTTGCCTCAATAGAAATATTTGTAATACAACCAATAGAAGGGTCTTTAACATTTAAAACTAACTCGTCTAATACCCAGCTAGAATTGCTTAAAGCTGTCATTGTAATAAGAAAAACCCCATTATTGGCAACAAGTCCCCTTTTATTTGCTATATATTTATCTCGAGGCAAAACCTCATCTGACCATACCCAATCTCCATTCCAACCTTCGTGAACTACTGTATCCTGACTGTGTGTCATTAATTCAATTGTAGAGCCATTATTAAAAGTCCAATAAGTATCAACCCCTATATTATTCTTTCTTGTTGTATAGGTTCCTCTAGGAAGCCATTCTTTTAAAGCAGGGATAATAACTTCACCGATAGTCTTTTCCCAATCTACGGCAATAATCCTTCCCCTTGTTGGCTTTCCTTCAAAGATAGAAAGCTTTTTATCCCATCCTTGAGTTCCTAGAACAAAAGAGACAATAATATTTGTTGCTAAAGTAGTCTTTCCAATCTTATTTGCTCCCACCAAAACAATAGTTTTTTTGTTTTGATGAAGCAAATCAATAACTTTTTGCTGATAAGGAAGGGGTTTAAAATATTCATTTTTATGGGTTAGTTGATAAAGTTTTATTACCTCCAGCAATTTAACTTCTCTTTGTTCAAGTTTTTTAAAACGCTCTTTAAGTTCTTCTAATCTTTCTTCTTTTTCTTCTGTAGTCATTTTTCTACAAGTTCTCCATCAATTACAATTTCCCCTAATTTCTTAATTTCTTTCAATAATTCTTCTTTTTCTTCTTTAATTTCTTTAAAAGTTTTCTCAATTTGAGTAATATCTTGTATCTCTGTAGGTTTTCCTCTAGCCAAATTATTCAGTTTTGCTATTTCTCGGATGGCAAAAGCAATATGACCGTAGGATGCTTTGTTAATCTTTTCGTCATTAGCTAATGCATTCACAAGTTTTAGTTCTAAGGCTGATAGACAAGAAGGCTTGATTCTTTCATAAATTTCTGCATCAGATAAAGTTTGAAAAAGGTTTTTAAAATTCTTAAGAGCACATATTACTGTTGAATGGTCTACTCCCAATTTTCTTCCTATTGCAGAATAGCTATAGCCCTCTAAGCGCAACTTAAGAGCTTTGACTGGGTCAAGTTTTCTTGGTCTGCCACCTTTTGATGGGTCATTTTCAAAGAAATATCTTTCATATGACTTTTTTTCTATCATAATAAAAGTTTATTTAATAAACAAAAATTTATCAAATATTTTTTAAAAAAATACTTTAAAAATACCTTGACAAATTGTAAATTTTTTGGAGGAGTTAAAAAATTTCTTGACAAATAGATATTTAATATTTTAAACTTCTCCCTGAAGAAACAGAATTTTGTGTGATAAAAAAGACGTGAGGGGTTAAATGTTAGAAGCGTCCATAAAAAAGTCTAACAGCTTCAGCCATCAACGAAAGGTTACGTTGAAGTCGGTAAAAAAATGTGCGGAGGTAAGCCTGGCGCATTTCGGGCTCTCCCCTTCCAGCATAATGTTGACTGGTTTAAGACAGGAAATATGCTTAAGCAATCTGTTTAACTCTTGAGAGAAAACAAGTAATAACAGGTAAAATTGCTGAAAAATCCTCAAAAAGGCGAGGGGACTTAGACCATAACGGTCATTTTTTCAAGCTGAAACTTGAAAAAATGACAAAACACATTAAAATCTCAAATCAAAAGCTCTTTTAAGGATTAAAGGCTCTTTTGTAGATTTTGTAGATAGAAGGGGATATAAATTGAGATTTAAGTTTGCCCTTGCCCCCCCTCCCCCTCCATATGTTCTTCAGAACGTTCCTAAAACCAAAAAATTTTATAACCCTTTAAAACTTAATGGGTTAAGTCAAGTTAACATCAAGTTAACATAATGTAGATTATCGGAACTTAAACTGCATAACTCCTTGATACTCAACAACTTACGGAAAAAACAAATAAAAAGACCTCAGGAAAAAATTAAAGGCCTCTCTAAACATCCCTCAGTCAGAAAAACTTGAAAAATCAGGGGAATTGCAAGATTAAGCCAAAAAAAGTCAATAATATCAAAAGTTTGTAAGAGAAGGTATCAAAAAGGCTAATAAAATCAAAAGTTTTAAGGGGTAAGAGGGGGGTCTGTTTTTTTTTGACGATTTTTTTCAATTTTTTCCCGTTGGTATTCTGTTAGTATCTTTTAATATCCTTTTCAGTTTTCTACCTTGCCTGTGGAAAAGTGATGACAAACAAAAAAATCAAACCCTAATAAAATCAAGCCAAAAAAATACTGTTATTACTACGTCAAATGTTATATTTAATTACTACATAAAATGTTAGTTTTTTTGTATTTCATATTCCACATATTCTCTTTTTTCTAAAAGCTCTTTTATCTCCTCTTCCTTCTTTTGAGCCTTGGTCTTTCCTAAAAGCATAGTTTCGCAGATAATAGAGCCTTTATAGAGAACAATAATCCGATTGTCTTCTAAGATACAGACATCTACCTTAGCTTTAGCAAAGGAAAACCTCGTCTTGTTTGGTGGAATTTGAATAATCTCTCCTTGCACAGAAATGGTGTTATCATTCTTAACAATCCTTTCAATCTTTCTGCAGAATATAGTACCAAGGTTAATCCCGTAAGGCAAAACCAGATAATTAGAAGGACAACAAAGGGCATATTTCTTATTGTGCCAAGGCAGAAAGTTATTGAGAAGAAACTCATTGGCACTATCATAATCCTTGATTTTAAGAAGGGCCATTTTCTTGATAAGTCTATCCTGAAAGAGCCTAAATCTAACCTCAATCCTTCCTTTAGCTTGGGGTGAGTTGGCAGGTATGATTGTAATCCCCAATTCCTTCAAGGCTCTCTCTATCTGGGTCTCATCCTGTTCAGGGCTAACATTTACATGGAGACCCCCATGTCTTGTTGTTTCAAAATGAGAGGCTTTGTCTACATAAAGGGCGGAAAACAATCTCTTTCTTTCAATAAATCCTCTGATAACAGCCATATTGGCAAACATATTATCAGAAGAGAAGAACCTTGCATAAGGAATCTCATTTGTTGCATCATCAATCATTGCAATAAGCCACCATTTCACAGGAATGGATGGAATCCATTGATGTTTAAGAGGAATCCATCCCTTAAAACTCTGCTTTAATCTTGATATGTGAACCCCTGAATACCCCAATGAAGAACCTGCTTGATAACCCTTTATTTCTTTCCTAATCAGCTTCTCTAAAACCTCATACTTTTTAAAGTCTTCCATAGTTACATTGTTACCTGCATCCATCATTAGGACACCTCCTTTTGATATTGTAACTACACGCTTACAAAAAACACTTGACAAAAGTAAAAAAGATATAATATACTATTTTTAGAATGAAGATAGTGATTAACTTTAAAAAATCACAAGAAAATAAAGGGGTCTCTATCTTTGCCTTCTTAAAGTTAATCACTATCGTAGAGACCCCTTTTTCAAATTCAAATACTAATGCAAGGTAAACCTAAACGATTAGTGAATATGTTGAATTCAACCGATATAATGAATACTTTACATATTGCCCGAGCAACATATTACCGATACATAAAAAAGGGAATATTTAAAGGACTTATACAAAAAGATGAGCTGTCAGGGAATTACTATCTACATCCTAAAGATTTGTCCAAAATTCAAAGAATTATGAAAGTGAGATAATTAATGATAATTAGTGATAATATATATTATGTTAACCTGAATGAATTAAAATGACTTGGCTACATTTCATTGGAAACCAATATTATACCATCAACGCTTTCATAAAAAAGGCGGAAAAAATAGGTGTAAGTAGAAAAATTAATATAAAACGCCTTAAAAATATGAATTGGGGAGATATTATATACCTTTTTCAAGGAGATTCTGAGGGCTCAACCCTATTTGGCTTTTTCAAACTGGATTGTATATTAAGAAATTATCAGATAAAATGAAAATAGAAATCAATAATCAAAGATATTACGAAACACCTTACGGCAGATTACCAAGCTCAACAACTATATTGAGCTTACTAAATAAACCTGCCCTTCTTAATTGGGCGATAAAAACTACGGTCAATTATATCGGCAAACATCTTGCCGATATTCAAAATAGATTGACCGAAGAAGAAGCTATAAGAATCCTTGAGGAAGCAAAACAAGAAGCAGAAAGGATAAAAATAGAAGCAGGAAACATTGGGTCAGAAGTGCATAAATGGGTTGAAAGTTATATTAAAGAATTACTTAAAAAAAATAAAACTATCCCAAATATTCCTAGTAATATTGAAAAGCCAATACAGGCTTTCTTAAGTTGGAAAAAACAATATCAATTTAAACCTTTGCAAAGCGAGCAATCAGTCTATTGGTATAGTCACAAAAGAAAAATAGGATATGCAGGCACTCTCGATATTATAGGAATAATCAAAAATAAAAAATATATCATAGATATAAAAACTTCTTCTAACATATATCCAGAAATGAAATTACAAGTGGCAAGTTATAAAAGTGCTTATAATCAAATGCAATATCCTAAAAAAGTAAGGGGTGGTGGTATTTTGAAGCTAGATAAAATTACAGGAATGCCTGAATGGGTAGATATTACCGATAGCTATAAGCAAGACCGTAAGGCATTTTTGCATTTAGTGGGCTTCTGGTGGCTCACGAGGTGAAAAATGGAAAATCTAACAACTGAAGAGGCAACCCAATTAGCTGAAGATAAAGATAATTGGGAAAGGGGTGGAGGGTATTTGAGAGATTTAGAAGGAATATCTGTATTTTCTGATTGGGAATTACAGGCTATGAAATCAATGGCTAATGCTATGGATATAGCGCTAAATGCTATTTTTAAGAGGTGAAAAAAATGGAAAAAAATCTAATTTTATCAGACCAGGAATTCGGGATATTAGAAAAATGGGGAAAATTAGCTATTCAATCGGGTATTCTTCCTCAAGGGACAAATCCTGCCCAGGCAATGATAATAATACAGGCAGGGAAAGAAATGGGACTAGAGCCTACGCAGTCTCTGCGATCAATGAATTTCATTAAAGGCAGGCTAACAATGAGTGTTCAATTACAACTAGCCCTTGCAAAAAGGCTAGGGGTAAGAATAAAAGAATTACACGAAAAAGAAAATGAATGCGTAGTAACTTTGGTTCGAGAAGATGAAAAAATTACTTGCACATATACGATGGATGATGCAGAACGAGCAGGGCTTCTAAAGCCTGAAGGAAATTATTATAAATATCCCAAACAAATGCTAAGATGGCGAGCAATTGGAGATGCCTTAAGGATAATTGCTCCTGATTTTGTAATGGGAATATTGAGTCCTGAAGAAGCAGAAAGCATAGAACTTGAAAAAATAGAAAGTATAAAATCCAAAAAAATAGAGAATATAGAACCTGAAAAAATAGAACTAGAAGTTGAAAAAGTAAATATAGAATCTCAAAAACAAGAGCAAATAGAATATATTACAGAGGAAGAAAGAAAAGAATTATTTGCTCTTCTAAAAGCCCAATCAATTGAGCCAATACGATTACAACAATTCTTGCAAAAAAAATATTGCGTAGACAAAACTGCTTTGATTCCTAAATCGGAACTTGAAAATATAAAAAATCAGATTATGGAAATGAAAAAAGAAAAAAGCTTTGAGCAAGAATTATGGGTAGATATTCAGGAAGAAGATAGACAAAGAAAGATAAATAGCATAAAAGAAAACCAACAACGGCTTAATGAATTAGAAGTTGACCCTTTTGTTATTAAGCAAATTTTTGCTTCTGAGGGGATAAAAGAAGGACTGGATAAAGCCAATGACGAGCAACTTGAGAAAGTAGAAAAGCTTTTGAAACAGTTAGTGGAAGAAAAAGAAAAGAGCTTTGAAGAGGAACAAAAAGAAATAGAAGATCTGTTTGAAGAAGAAAAAAATGCAGATTAAAGTGTTAATCACCCCAACAATAGCTGGTTTACAGATTAAAAGCTCTGTAACGGAATTAAAAGATTATTTTAAAAGAAAAAAAGTAGAAAAACATCCTCCTAAGACTTTCAAACAATTCTTGAAGGAATGCTTGGAAGATAAAGAAATAACAAATGGTGAAAAAGCTTAAGTATATTGAATTCTCCTTTGATGAAAAAGAAAGAGAATTGACAATTTAAAGAAGAAACATAAAGATTGAACTACATAAAAAATGATTTACATCGGTATTGACCCAGGAATAACAGGAGCAATTGCCATCAACGATGGCAAAATTAAAATCTATTCTATGCCTACTATTGCAATCTTGAAAACCAAAAATAAAAGAGATTATGATATTTCTAAAATAGTAAAAATTATTGAAAAATATAAATGGAATGAAGTTTTTGTGATAGTAGAAGAAGGAGGAGTAATGCCCAAAGAAGGTAGGGTCTCGTCATATAAAACAGGACGAGGGCTGGGAATAATTGAAGGCATAGTTAGTGCCTTGCAACTGCCCTTTGTGAAAGTCAAACCTTGCACTTGGAAAAGGGAAATGCTAAAGGATTGCGCAGGGGATAACCCTAAAGGAAAAGCTATTTTACAGGCAGAAAGATTATTTCCAGAAGTAAGCCTGTATAGAACGGAGAGGTGTAAAAAACCTGACCACAACTTTGCAGATGCTCTTCTGTTAATGGAATATGGAAGGAGAATATATTATGAGAAATCATAGACAAATATATCCGTTGAAAAAGACATTCAGGAGGCTTTTTCTGTATTGCCACAACACCAAAAGCCTAACGCGAAATGGAAATACTGAAAGATAATATTACAAAATGGGGATGGAAAACAGGAGGGGAAAATGGAAAAAGAAACAAAAGAAAATAAAAGGATAGATATAGAAAAATGGATATTTAGATGTGTTATTGGGTTAGGGATTTTTATAGCAGGGGTGCAGGTAGGGATATGGCAGGGCAGAAGGCTGGAAAGAGAAGAAAACAACATCCAACTCAACGGCATTCAATCCGTAGAAGCTGTTGCGACTGCCTATTCTCCAGAGAGAAGACAGTGCGATAACGACCCTTACATCACAGCAATCAACAAAAGAGTAAAAGAAGGTGGGATTGCTGTATCAAGACCTCTGGAAAAAATTTTGCCTCTAGGAAGTTGGGTCTACATTGACGGCAAATTTTATATTGTCAATGATAGAATGAATAAGAAGTGGCAAGATTATCGAATAGACATATTTTGTTGGGACAAAAAGAAAGCTTTCGAATATGGAAAAAGAAAAACAATAATTTGGTATAGATAAATGAAAACTATTAAAAAGTGATTTCATTTAAATAAACAATGGCTAGAAGATTTACATTCACAGAAAAATGGCTGGACGGATGGTTTTTAGAGTTATCTAAAGAAAATAAGTTAATATGGATATATGTTTTAGATACCTGCACTCCTGCGGGCAGATGGATTAAAAATTTTAAAATGCTTAATTTCTGTTGTGAAAGCAACATAACAGAAGAAGAATTTAAAGAAGCTTTTAAAGATAAAATAATAGATAAGGGAGATTATTATTTTATTCCTGATTTCCTTAGGTTACAATATCCACGAGGTTTAAATTCTCATAAACCTGCGATTATATCTGTACGAGATGAGTTAATCGTTCATAAATTATTATTTAATGTAAAACAATCATTGCCTAATGATTATTTAATCATTAAAGACAAAGACAAAGATAAAGACAAAGACAAAGATAAAGACAAAGACAAAGATAAAGACAAAGAGGGTAGAGAGAAAGAAAAAGAGGG
>JBFLYE010000045.1 GCA_040756715.1 bacterium | reverse complement strand
CCTTGTTTTTCTTAATTCATCAATAAATAGCTGGAATAAAGCCATTTATTGATGAATTAAGAAAAACAAGGAGCCTTTCAATTATTGTCTCAACCATAACGAAAACAGGCTATCAAGTAGCAAGAGGGTTTGGTGAAATTGCAATATATCTTCCCATTGATTTTTCATTTATTATAAGGTCTGTATTAAAAAGGCTTTCCCCAAAAATTCTTATCATTCAAGAAACAGAGCTATGGCCAAATCTTATAAGGGAGGCAAAGAGACAGGGGATAAAGATAGCCCTTATAAATGGAAGAATATCAGAGAAAAGCAAAAAGAGATACCTTGCTGTATCTTCTCTGATGAAAGGCGTAATCTCCTGTTTTGACCTTTTTCTTATGCAGACAGAAGATGATAAAAATAGGATAAAGGAGCTTGGGCCTGAGAATGATAAAATTTTTATTACAGGAAATACAAAATTTGATTGGCTATATAAGGATATTCCCGATATAAAGCTAAAATTTGAGGATAAAAACATTATTGTCTTTGGCTCTATAAGGGAAAGGGAGGAGGAGATTATTTTAAAATGTGCAAAGAGGCTTGTTTTAGAAAAAAAGGTTTCTGTAGTAATTGCTCCCAGGCATATTGATAGGGCATCTATAATCTTAAAAAATGAGGGATTTATAAGAAGAAGTAGCGCATCCTATGTTCCATCTTGTTCTATTGTAATATTAGATACCATAGGCGAGTTAAGGTCTTTTTATAAAAAAGCAAAGATTACCTTTGTGGGAGGTTCTCTATTTCCCCATGGTTGCCATAATTTAATTGAGCCTGCAATACTTGGAAAGCCTGTATTGTTTGGAAGATATACAGACAATTTTAAGGATTGCGCAAATAGCCTAAAAAAAGATAAAGGTGGATTTAAGATTTCTGATGAAGCCTCCCTTTTTTCTCAAATATCCTATCTTCTTGAAAACCCAGATCAGCTAAAAAAAATGGGGAAAAATGCAAAAGATGTTGCCTTAAACTTCATAGGTGCTTCAAAAAGATGCATCCCCTTTATCCTTAATCTGTTGCATTAGGACTTAAGATAGATTATACTTAAATTTATCTTGAAATAAAAAATGTATAACGGATTTTTGGATTTTGAAACCCCCCTTATTGAGATAGAAAAAATGATCGAAGGGGAAAAGGATGAGAAGAAAAAGAGGAAGTTAAAGAGGTCTCTGGCTTTGGAAAAAAAGAAGATTTACTCAAGCCTTAAACCCTACCAAATAGTTCAAATAGCAAGGCATCCAAAGAGACCGAATATTATGGATTATATAGATGGGTTATT
Organism: bacterium; assembly: GCA_040756715.1. NCBI lineage: Bacteria > bacterium. The sequence goes on along the minus strand of JBFLYE010000045.1, from coordinate 1,162 downwards.
TGATGAATTTATAGAGCTTTGTGGTGATAGGGTTTTTGGGAATGACCAGGCAATCATAGGAGGCATAGGAAGGATTGGAGAAAACAAGGTAATGCTTATTGGACATAGGAAGGGAAGGGAGTTAAAGGAAAACCTTGTTTATAACTTTGGAATGGCAAGTCCAGAGGGATATAGAAAGGCAAAAAGGATAATGGAGCTTGGAGGAAGGTTTAGGAAGCCCATAATCACATTCATTGACACCCCTGGTGCATATCCTGGGATTGAAGCAGAGGAGAGGGGGCAGGCTATGGCAATTGCTGAAAATCTATATACATTCTTTAAACTTCCCTCTCCCATTATCTCTATTGTCATTGGAGAGGGAGGCTCGGGAGGTGCATTAGGGATTGGTGTTTCTGATAGGATATTGATGCTTAAGTATTCGATGTATTCTGTTGCCTCGCCAGAGGCTTGTGCCTCTATTCTTTGGAAGGATGCAGAGGAGGTTTATAAGGCATCAGAAAATCTGCATCTTACAGCCGATGCTCTTTATAAACTTGGGCTAATTGATGGAATTATTGATGAACCATTAGAGGGTAGCCATAAAGACCCACAAAAAACAATAAAGAATGTAAAGAATGCAATCATCTCCTCCCTTAAAGAGCTTTCATCTTATTCTTCAGAGATTCTTTTAGAAGAGAGGGCAAAGAAGTATAGAAAGATTGGGTTTTTCAAGAGGTTGGATTAAGGATATTTATATGGAGCTTAATCTTTCTCTCTCATCTATCCATGGAATAGGCCCAAAGAGGGCGAGCCTTTTTGAAGGGCTTGGAATTCATTCTGTATCAGACCTTTTGGAATATTACCCAAGGGCATATCAGGATAGAAGCAATGTAGCAAAGATCTCGCAATTAAAAGGAAAGGGAAGGGAAACAATTATTGCCCAGGTTACAAGGCATCTCTTGCATTCCAGAATAAAGAGGGTTTGCTTATCAGATGGAAGTGGCTCTTGCTTTTTGCTTTTCTTTGGAAATTTTTCCGAAAAATTCCTTCCTTTGGGAACAAAGGTAATTGTAAGTGGATATGCAAAGAGGTTTAGGGGTTTTTTTTGCTTTTCCAATTTTGAGTATGAAATAATAAACACCCCGTCCCTTCGGGACACCCCTCTGAAAGAGGGGAAAGAGGG
>JBFLYE010000044.1 GCA_040756715.1 bacterium | reverse complement strand
AGCCCACAAAGTAAGGGGCAAGATAAATAAAAAAATGCAAAATGCAAAATGCAAAATGCAAAATTGTGGTAAAGATTTTATGAAAATGCGGAATGGGGAGTGCGGAGTGCGGAATGAAAAAGTTTTGAGCCAAAAGCCAGAAGCCTTGAGCCTTTTTTTGTTTTTCCAAGAAACAGCCAGGATAAAGAAAATGCTTGCCGGTAAAAGAAATGATGTCTGCATATGGTGGGTAAAGGATAAACCCAAGACAAAAGAAAACAAATAAAGAAGTCGGGAGTCGGGAGTCGGGAGTCGGGAGTCTTGCCATTTAAGGAGGATAAAGATAATTAAGGTGGCAAAGAGGGCATTTAGGGTATATTTCTCGGCAAGGACAGCCTGTTCCCAAAATGTAGAGGAAAAGGCAAGGGTCAGAGAGGCAACAATACCTGGAATTATTCTGGTGCTAGTAGGCTGCTCTGGTGCTCTGGTGCTCAGTTTTAAGGTGATAAAATATGTCATCATTACACAAAGGGAGGCAAATAATGCAGATAAAATATTCATCCTGAAGGCAATGTTTCCAAAGGGAATAATGGTGATAAAAAGCTTTCCAAAGATGGTAAATAGGGGGTATCCTGTAGGGTGTGGTATCCCAAGAAGGTATGCCGCTGATACCATATCACCTGCATCGTGGAATGGAATGGTTGGATAAGAGGTAAGAAGATAGACAAGGAATACACCAAAGAAAACAAAAAGCCCAATCATCCCTAAATTTTAAATTGCAAATTGTAAATTTACAATGTATAATTTTTAAATAATGCAAAAAAAGGTTGCCTGGAAAATAATTCTTATCCTCTTTATTTTTGGAGGGACAATAGCCTATCTTTACATTAAAAAGCTAAAGCTTGGTCTTGACCTTATTGGTGGGATGAACCTTGTTCTTATGCCTGATACATCAGGTCTTTCTTCTAAACAGGCAGAAGATACAGCAGAGAGGGCACTTGAGGTAATAAGAAATAGGGTTGATGAATTTCATGTGGCAGAGCCTATTGTCCAACTTGAAGGAGAGGGAGAAAACAAAAGAATTGTTGTCCAACTCCCTGGGCTTGATGACCCTGAAAGGGCAAGGAAAATTATTGGTCAAACCGCATTGCTTGAGTTTAAGCTGGTTGATGAGCAAAATTTAAATACAGCCCTGGAAAAGGGTCCAAAGACAGGATGGGAAATCCTCAAAGATGAGGATGGAAATAATTATCTTGTAAAGGAAAAGGCTGATATGACAGGTGAGCATCTAAATGATGCCTGGGTTTCCAGGACAGACCAGATGGGCTTGGGATCAAATATTGGGGTCTCATTTTCATTGGACCCAATTGGAGCAAGAAGCTTTGCAAAGATAACCGGTGAAAACATTGAAAAAAGGCTTGCTATTATTCTGGATGGAAAGGTAAAGTCAGCACCGGTTATAAGATCAAGAATTCCAGATGGAAAAGGACAAATTACGGGAAATTTTACAATGGACGAGGCAAGGGATTTGGCTATTGTTTTAAGAGCAGGAACCCTACCTACACCGGTTAATATCGTTGAGAATAGGACAGTGGGAGCAAGTTTAGGACATGATGCGGTAAAAAAGGGATTAATGGCGGGTTTTTTTGGGGCACTTTGCGTTATTTTGTTTATGGTTTTATATTACAAATTCTCAGGCTTAGTTGCTGTTCTTGGCATTTCCTACACAATTGCGGTTATCCTTGGTGTTTTAGCGGGATTTTCCGCAACCCTTACTCTTCCTGGAATTGCTGGTCTTGTTTTAACCATTGGTATGGCGGTTGATGCAAATGTCCTTATCTTTGAAAGGATAAAGGAGGAGTTGAAAGGGGGAAGGTCTGTAAGAAATGCCATTGAGGCTGGCCATAAAAGGGCATTTTTAACTATTCTTGATTCAAACCTCACCACCCTGATCACTGCATTTATCCTCTTTTATTTTGGAACAGGCCCCATTAAAGGCTTTGCTGTTACTTTAAGCATTGGAATTATTGCATCAATGTTTTCTGCTTTATTCCTTTGCAAGGTGGTCTTTGACATTGTCTTTTACAGAAAAGAGAAGATATCAATATAAAATTTCGTACGTGTTTAGCTTCTCTCTTAACCAAATTACCATACCCGTTATTTAGCTGTCCTATATACCTAGGCACAAAGGGGCAAAGGCACAAAGAAAGCAAGTAATAAATAAACTCTCTCGCCTTAAGTGCCTTTGTGCCTTAAGTGCCTATTTCCCAATTTTATTCTCACCGAGCTAAACACATACAAAATTTCTGATTTTTTATTCCTCTATTATTTCATTCTTCTTTTGGGGAAGAAAAGCCATAATCAGGCTCTTTATTTCAGCGTAGTCTTTTTTGAGGTTTTCTATCCTATCTTTAATCTCCCTTATATGCACAAAATCAGAATTTTCTATTTCTTTTAAGCTTTCAAATATCTCCCTCTGTTTTTCCTCTATTGTCTCATAATCCTTTACTTCAAAATCAGAATAGCCATAGTTTGTGAACCTTATTTCATCAAGGCACATATCAATTGCCTTAATAAGGGAAAGGACATCATTCGCTTCCTTGAGATTACC
>JBFLYE010000043.1 GCA_040756715.1 bacterium | reverse complement strand
AAACTTAAACCTTCAATTCAAAATTCAAAATTTAGAATTCAAAATTTTATAAAACTTAACCTTTTTCAATTCAAAATTCAAAATTTAGAATTCAAAATTTCTTAAATACTATTTTTGCACTAAGTGATGGAAGATACTATAAGATGTCTATATCAAGGCGAGACTTCATCAAGTTGATTGGAGCAGAAACAGGATACTTCCTGTTTGACCCAAAGCTTCGCCACTTGGTTAGCTTGGCTGAAGCAGCAGTTAAGCAGAAGGAAGAATGGGTCTATTCTATCTGTGAATACTGCGCCTGGAGGTGTGGGACCAGGATCAAGGTAGCAGATGGCCTGGTCAAGAAGATCGAGGGGAATCCTGATCACCCCTTTAACTATGGAAAGATTTGTGCCAAGGGGAATGCAATTATAAAGCAGGTATATGATCCTGATCGGCTAAAATACCCTCTAATAAGGGCTGGTAGTCGGGGCGAGAATAAATGGAAGAGGGCATCCTGGGATGAGGCATTGGATTATTCGGCTCAAAAGTTGCTTGAGATCAAGAAAAAATACGGGCCAGAAGCTGTTCTTTTTACCTATTCCCATATGCTTACTGGTGGCCTCTATCACAATCTGGCCTATGGGTTTGGCAGCCCAAATCTGATTACCAACTTAAGCCTTTGTGCTATCTCCAGAATCATCGCCGAAAAGGTTACCTATGGTACTCCATTATTTTTGCATCCTGGGCTTGATATTAAAAACTGTAAATACATCATCATTCTTGGACATAATATCTTAGAGAGTCTCGAAAATATTCATACCCAATGGTTAATTGAGGCATTATCAAATGGAGCAAAAATGGTCTATGTAGACCCTCGTTTTACTGTAACTTCATCAAAGGCAAGAAGATGGCTTCCCATAAAAGCCGGGACGGATTTAGCGCTTCTCCTTTCTCTGAATTAATGTCATCATAAATGAGGAACTTTATCAGAAGGAATTTGTCCAAGAGAATACATTTGGGTTTGAGGAACTTCGTGCATTCATTCAAAAATATACTCCCGAATGGGCTAAGAAGGAGTGCGACATCGATGCCGGAGTGATTAGAGAAGTAGCAAGAGAGTTTGCCCAAGCTGCCCCAAGTGCTCTGGTTCATCCTGGCTGGAGAACAGCCTGGCATAAGAATGATGTTCAGATCCGTAGGGCAATTCATATCCTGAATGTATTAGCCGGTAACTGGGGGGCACCTGGTGGAATCTTCCTTAAGGAGAAGATTGAATTAGGCACCCCAGAACATCACCCGCAGATGCCATCTATTCCCAGAATAGATGAAGTTTCAAAGTATATCTGGACTCCTGAAGAAGGCTTGCTCCAGAATGCCAGGGATAATGCCTATTTTGAAAAGCCATATCCCATTAAGGGCTGGGTGAATATTCGGATGAACCCCATGCTCAATATGCCAGATACAAACAGAACAATAGAGGTATTCAAAAAACTTGATTTTGCCTTGACTATAGATGTCTTACTTTCAGAGACAGCTCTATTTTCTGATGTTGTGCTTCCAGAATGTACTTATCTTGAGCGGACAGACCCAGTTCAGGCAAGTGAACCCTACCCAACCCCATTTGTAGCCTTGCGTCAGCAAGCAATAAAACCTATGTTTGATTCTAAGCCGAGTTGGTGGATATTTAAGCAACTGGCAGAAAGATTGGGGATAGGAGAGTATTTTAAATATAGAGATGTAACTGATATCATAAACCAGCAGGTAGAGCCATTAGGGGTTGATTATAGATGGCTTAAAGCAAATGGTGTTTTTAAACCAAAAACTGGCTTCTCTCCATACCGTAGAGGAAGGCAGCTTAAGTTTAACACCCCTTCGGGCAAGATAGAGCTATACTCAAATATCCTGAAAAAGAAAGGACATCATCCATTACCAGTTTATAAGGCTAATCTACAACCTCCTGCTGGAAGATTTAGGCTGATTACTTCAAGACACTCTGTCCACTCCTATTCTATGACCCAGAATAATCAATGGTTGCATGAGATCTACCCAGAGAACGAATTATGGATGAATCCCAAGGTAGCTCAGGCTAAGAGATTAAGAGATGGTGATTATGTATGGGTAAAGAGTAAGGTAGGCAGCACAAAGATCAAACTCAAAGTAACAGACCGCATCCGGCCGGATTGTGTTTATATGGTGATGGGGTTTGGTCATTTTTCACCCGGCTTGAGGTTAGCTTATAATAAGGGTGGCTCTCAAGCAGCGCTAATAGAAAGTGCTAAAGCAGACATTACCGGTGGCTCAGCCTTTCATGATACATTTGTAGAGGTGGTAAAGGCATGATGGCAAATGAACGACCCCAGATATACCTTGGGATTTCAAAATGTTTTTTGTATCCAGATGAGGTTTTGCTTAGGAGCTTAGGTGAAGATTATTCATTGGATGAACTCCGGATAGAATACACCAGGCTTTTCATTAACAGTTATCCAAAGATGATTGCTCCTCCTTATGGTTCGGTATATATAGATGGGAGGCTGATGGGCCCTTCAACCATGCAGGTATTAGCAGAATATGAGAAAGCAGGGCTTGGGTTAAATGCTCAGTTTAAAGAACTCCCAGACCATATCTGTTCAGAGCTTGAGTTTATGGCATATCTTTGGACTCAAGGGAAAAAGCAGGAAGAAGAAGAGTTTAGAAGGAGTTATTTTTTATCTTGGGCTCCAACTTTTTTTGAGCGGGTAATAAAAAATACTAAGCTACAATTTTATAAAGATATGACTATTACAGCAAGAGACTTTTTTATGGAGGATAAATAATGGCTAAAAGATATGGGATGGTGATAGATCTTTCACGCTGCATTGGCTGTAATGCCTGTACAGTTGCCTGCAAGGCAGAGAATGATGTGCCTGACTGGCACAGCAGAACAAGGGTAGAGGAAGAATGTGAGGGGAGTTTTCCCAATTTCTCATTGACCCTTAGAAAAGTAGCCTGTATGCATTGTGAGAATGCTATTTGTATCAGAGTCTGTCCAGTGAAGGCTTCATATCGAAACAAAGATGAGATTGTTTTGATTAATAAAGATCGGTGTGTTGGCTGTAAATATTGTATTCTGGCCTGTCCATATAAAGTAAGATATCTCAACCAAGGCACAGGCATAGCAGATAAATGCACCTTCTGTGTACACCGGCTGGAAAAGGGGCTTGAACCTGCCTGTGTTCAAAACTGTATGGGTAAAGCATTAATCTTTGGAGATCTGAATGATCCTAAAAGTGCGATATCAAAAGCTAAGGCAACTGGAGCGGTTATTTTTCATTGTGAGTATGGCAACAAACCAGCAGTTACTTATATCCCAAATAGGAGGTAAATAATATGGAAAAAGAATTTACATGGAGTATATTAGTCCCGATTGATCTATTTCTTGGTGGTCTCTCGGGAGGGACATTCATTGTCTCTATCTTGGCAGACTTATCTCGTAAAGAGGCATATCAGAGTATTGCTAAATTTGGGGCTTGGATTGCCCCTTTTCCTCTATTAGTAGGAATTCTATCTCTTATCTTTGACCTGGGTAGACCTCTTCGATTTTGGCATTTACTTATCTATTTTAACCCAACCTCAGTAATGTCTTTAGGGGTAATATTTTTAAATATATTTGGAGTACTCTCTACTGCTTACGCCTTTTTGTGGTGGGCAGATACAACTAAGATGGCCCAGGATCTATCCAAAAGGCTCTTCTTCCCAGTTGGCGATCTTCTCTCTTGGATAATCAAAGAAGGAAGGGTGCTGAGGTGGCCGATAGGGCTGGTGGGACTCTTTTCTGGAGCAGCCGTAGGGTTATACACTGGGGCTCTGATTTCTGCCTGCAGTTTCAATCCTGTCTGGAGTAGCCCTCTTATGCCTTTATTATTTCATACATCTGCGGTCTCCACTGGTATAGCCTTATTGATCCTTGTCACCTATTTCCTCAGAGCCAAAGATAGAGAAAAAAGGCATGCCTTAGGGGTCTTGGGGTTGCTTGATGCTCTTTTAATTTTAATAGGATTGGAATGCTTTATCCTTGGCTCTCTCTTCTTGGGCTGGCATACCACTGGTCATGTAGGAGCCAAGGCTATTGAAGTATTCTTTACTGGTGGCTATTACCTCTGGGTTTGGATTGGAGTGGTCCTTGTTGGATTGCTCATCCCATTCTTCTTGGGACTTTATGGGTTTCTTTCCGTCTATTATAAGAAAAAAGAGACCCATGAGGCCATTCCAGCTATTATTGCCTCTCTTGGAGTTCTGATAGGCGGGTTTATCCTAAGATATGTAATCATCTTTTCAGGCCAGTCAGTCTAAAAATAGATTGAGATTTGCAAAAGACCTGCATATCATATTTAGAGATATGGGGTTTGAGCCAAAATCATTGCTTTCTGCTGCCATTATTGAGAGGATAAAGCGGGCCAAAAGACTTTTGGATGAGATTGGTGTTGGTGGAGAGAGGCTTAAGATGTATAATATGAGCTCCTCTAGGGGGGGCCAAGATTTGCCGAGGTGGCCAAGGAGATGACTGAGAAGATAAAGGGCTTAGGTCCATCTTCATTGAGATGAACGAACGAGAGTTCTATAATAGGGTTACCAATTCTAAGAGAGACTTAATCGGCGAATTTTTGCAGATACTGCATAGAAAAAAAGTGCCTTACTGCGTGATAGGAGGTGTGGCAGTTAACGCATACTGTGAACCTATGATTACTTTAGATTTTGATTGTGTGGTGGCAGGGCAAATAGAGAAGTTGAAAGAAAGATTGAAAGAGAGAGGCTTCAAAGTAAAGACTTATCCCCATACATGGGAGGTCACCCATCAAGCCTCGGATGTGAGGATACAGATCCAACGAGACCAAAGATACCAAGAGTTCATAAAGAACGCAGAACTACACCAGGTGTTAGGCTATAGGATGAAGGTGGCTCAAAAGAAAGACCTATTGAAAAGTAAAGTTTGGGCCTGGCAAGACCCTGAGCGTGATGAGATAAAGAGAGATAAGGACTTACTTGATATTAAGAGGGTGCTGCAAAAATACTCAGAGCTTGAGGAGCTCTTAGGTGAGGAAATAAAGGAGAGATTGAGAGGGTGATTAAAAAAATATCTGCTGGAAAAAGAACCTTCCATTGGCGGCGGTATGCCACAATTGGATAAGACCTTCCCTTTGATATTGTAACTAGGTTAAAAACCTTATTCTTGACATAAACAATTTTGGCTGGTAAAATATAAAAAAGCCGAGGTGGCGGAATTGGCAGACGCAGTGGACTTAAAATCCACTGGAAATTTTTTCCGTGTCGGTTCGAGTCCGACCCCCGGCAGGAGCAAGAATACAGAAGACAGTATTTAGGATACAGGAAAGAAAAATGAAAGATGGGTAAGAGGACTCGAAGCCAGCCGAACGCCGACCTTATGGGAGGATGAAGTGAGGCTGGCCTTAGAACAAGAGATTTTGTTAGGTTCTGAATGAGCGAAGCGAATGAAGAATCTTAGAAAATCCGAAGTTCGAGTCCGACCCCCGGCAGAAAAATAGAAATAATCGCGGGGTAGAGCAGTGGTAGCTCGTTAGGCTCATAACCTAAAGGTCGCAGGTTCAAATCCTGCCCCCGCAAGAAAAATGGATTGTATTATTGTATTTGAGGATGAAAATTATTCAAGGTTTTATCCAATTTCCCTATCAAGGCCTACCTATAGCCTCCTTTCAGGTGCAAAAACAAATTTAGAACGCATAAAACACCATTTCAGCGATTTTGAAATATTCACCATTTGCAGGCCATATTTAGCTAATCACTCTGAAATTCCTCATTTTGATAAAGCTATTCTTATCAATGGCTCTTGTGTATTTCAAAAAAAGGATTTAGGATTCATTAAGGAGCTTAAAAATAGCAATCCCTCTATTGCTTATGTCAAAAATGGCATACCCATAGCCATTGTCTTGTCACAGGAAGAATTCAGAAAGAGGCTTAAAGATAGCTCAGAAGATTTCTCTAAAAAAATAACAGAAGGGCTAAAAACGATTGAAATTGATATCTTAACATTCTCATATATCTGGGATTTAATCTTTCATAACCAAGAATTGATAATTTCAGATTTTGATGAATATTTTAAGGACAAAGGCTTGCAAGGCAATATAGGAGACTCCTTTATTTATGGAAAGGAGATATTTGCAGACAACAATATTTCTGCCGATACCTTTTCTGTTATTGATAGCAGAGAAGGTCCGGTAATAATAGGAAAAGGGGGTTCCATAAAACCATTCACATATCTTAAGGGTCCAGCCTTTATAGGAGATGAATGCAAATTGGTGGGTGGTAAGATAAGTGGTTCTTCCTTTGGAAGTGGATGTCGAATTGGAGGGGAGGTAGAAAATAGTATTATTATGGGAAATAGCAATAAATACCATGAGGGTTTTATCGGACACTCCTATATCGGAGAATGGGTAAATTTAGGAGCATTAGCCACAAATTCTGACCTTAAGAATAATTATTCTGAAATTAGCGTCCAACAAAATGGCATTATTACAAAAACAAAAAGGATAAAAATTGGCTGCTTTATTGGAGACCATAGCAAAATTGGAATTGGCGTTTGTTTAAACACTGGGGTGGTAATTGGCTTTTCCTGCAACCTATTTGGAGGAGGCTTAATTATGGAAAAGGAGATTCCAAGCTTTGCTTGGGGAAATGATTTCCTTCGTCGCTGTTTCTCTTTAGAAAATGCCATAAAAACAGCCAAAATTGTCCTAGAACGAAGGAATTTCACATTTGACAATAAAGCTTTGCAATTGTTCAAATATATATTTGATGAATCAAAAATGCAAAGGAAGGCGTGGTTAAAAAATGGAGGTTGAAAGATTGATTTCTGAAGCAGAAAAAGGCATTGATGAATATCTAAAGAAAAGCCTTGAAAATGGTAAGATAGATATAGGGCTTTACAATTCTGCAAAGAAAAATACCCTGCCATATCTTGAGGAATGGCTGAAAGATAAAAAGATTGATGAGGTTTCTCCCAATCTTAAGGCGGGAATACAAAATGCAATTATAAACAAAAGATGGGAAGACCTGGTTAATGCATTTAGAAAAAAGCTAGATTTTGGAACCGGTGGGATAAGGGGCTTGATGGCAGGTAATAAAGAAGAGATCATAAAGCTTAAAAATGATGGAATTGATGCTTGCATCCTTAAGGGCCCAAACACCCTTAATAACATAACCCTTTTAATCACCTCGGCTGGGGTTGCCAAATTTGGGCTAAACAAGGGATTTGCCAAGATTGTAATTGGCTATGATAGTAGAATTAGGGGCTATGACTTTGCAAAGCTCGTTGCCGAGT